>DATFEW010000380.1:0-2618 GCA_035250805.1 Pyrinomonadaceae bacterium | reverse complement strand
CATCTGCCTGCAGGGGTCGAGATGGTCATGCCGGGCGACAACATCCAGATGGAGATCGAGCTTATAGCTCCGATCGCCATGGAAAAAGGCCTCCGCTTCGCTATCCGCGAAGGCGGCCGCACCGTCGGTGCCGGTACTGTGTCCGAAATTGTTCAGTAGAGATTTAAGGAATTAGAGTAATGCCAAGGGATAACATTATTTTGCAGTGCACGGAGTGCAAAGAGCGTAATTACGTGACGACCAAGAACAAAAAGAACACGCCGAACCGGCTTGAGTTCAAAAAGTTCTGTCGCCGCTGCCGCTGCCATACGCTGCACAAAGAGAATAAGTGATTGAAAATGGACAATGGACAATGGACAATGCAGAAATTTTCCATTTTCAATTTTTCATTGTCCATTGATTTACAGGGGTATGGTGTCAATGGTTAGCATGGAGGTCTCCAAAACCTTAGGTCCGGGTTCGAATCCTGGTACCCCTGCCATACCGAGTTATTTAGGAGAGTAAACGTGGCTGAAGCTGTAGGAACAGCAAAAGAACCATCATCACCGTCGAAGGGCGGCGGCATTGGCGATTTCATTCGCAAAGTTCGCGAGGAAATGCGTCGGACTACGTTTCCTTCGAGTGACGAAGTTCGCAAGACGACCATTATCGTCATCATCAACGTGATATTTTTCGCGATCTTCTTGTTTTTGGTCGACATGGGCTGGACCTACGTGATCGAAGGCCTGACGTGGCTGGTGAATAGGATCGCAGGGATCTAGGGATATTTGAAGATGAAGCAGTGGTATTTTATCCACACATATTCGGGTCACGAAAATAAGGTCGTTGAGAGCCTGAACGCGCGTATTCGCGACCTTGAGCTCGACGGGTTGATCACAGAGGTGAAACTACCAAAGGAAAAGGTGGTTGAACGCCGAGGTGATAAGGACTACGTTTCCGAACGGATGTTCTATCCCGGTTATGTGCTGGTCGAGATCGAGTGCGACGAGAAGGGTAAGATCCCTGATAACGTTTTCCACGCGATCAAATCGACGCCGAAGGTGACAGGGTTTCTCGGTGGAAAGCAGCCGACGCCCCTTTCACAGGAGGAGGTCGACCAGATCGACCGCAATATCGAGGTCACGACCGAGAAACCCAAACCGAAATTCTCGTACGAGGTCGGTGAGGTGGTTAGGATCAAGTCAGGCCCGTTCGCAAGCTTTACCGGAAAGGTAGAAGAAGTGAACGAAGACAAAAATACTTTGAAGGTGTCGATTACGATCTTCGGACGCTCGACGCCGTACGAATTGAGCTTCCTCGAAGTAGAGAAAGTTACATTCGCAGAAGAAGACTAAATGAGGACATTCCCGTAAGGGATCGTTAATCGAAAAAAGAAATGGCAAAGAAGATAGAAGGTTACATCAAATTGCAGATACCGGCGGGTAAGGCAAATCCGGCCCCACCGATCGGGCCGGCGCTGGGTCAGCACGGGGTAAACATCATGGAGTTCTGCAAGGCGTTCAACGCAAAGACGCAGAACGACGATCCGGATATGAAGATCCCGGTTGTGATAACGGTGTATGCTGATCGCTCGTTCACATTCGAGACGAAGACGCCGCCGGCGGGGGACCTGCTCCGCAAAGCAGCCGGAATTCCGAAAGGTAGCGGAACGCCGAACAAGGAAAAGGTTGGAAAGATCTCGCGTGCAAAGATCGAAGAGATCGCGAAAAAGAAAATGCCCGATCTGAACACGACGAACCTCGAATCCGCAATGCGGACGATCGAGGGAACGGCGCGAAGCATGGGTTTGACGATCGAGGGATAAGTAAAAACTAAAAGCGAAAAACTAAAAATAAATGACTTTTAGTTAATAGTTTTTAGCTTTTCGCTAGGGAGAACGACGAAGTCGTTCGTTAACACCTGGAGGCAAAATGAAACGAGGAAAGAAGTACCTGGCCGCCCTGGAAAAGGTAGAGCCGGGAAAGCGGCATACGCTCGACGAAGCGGTCGCTAAATTGAAAGAAATAGCCTTTGCGAAGTTCGACGAGACGGTCGAGCTAACGATGTGGCTTGGCGTTGACCCGCGAAAGGCGGACCAGCTTGTCCGCGGCACGATCGTGCTGCCGCATGGACTTGGCGGAGCGGCCAAAAAGGTCGTTGTCATTGCACAAGGCGACAAGATCCGCGAGGCGCAGGAAGCCGGTGCCGACGAAGCCGGCGGCGACGATATCGTCGAACGCATCAAAGGCGGCTGGATGGAGTTTGATGCCCTGATCGCGACCCCCGATATGATGGGCAAGGTCGGCCAGCTTGGCAAGGTCCTCGGTCCTCGAGGCCTCATGCCGAATCCCAAAACAGGAACAGTGACGATGGACGTGAAAACGGCCATCCAGGAAACCAAGGCGGGTAAGGTGGAATATCGCGTCGATAAGACGGGCGTAATTCACTCGCCGGTCGGCAAGGTATCATTCGACGACGCGAAGCTTGCTGAAAACACTCGAGTGTTGATAAACGCGGTTATGAAGGCGAAGCCGACCACCGCGAAGGGCCGATATCTTAAAAAGATCAATCTTGCGGCTACGATGAGCCCGGGCGTTTTGCTCGATGAATTGGCTTACGTGTAAGGAGTGAGGGAATAG
>DATFEW010000337.1:0-5259 GCA_035250805.1 Pyrinomonadaceae bacterium | reverse complement strand
GCGGCCCACGAATACTTGGAATCGAACGAGAGCTTTGGAAAGATTATTCTTGAGTTTTGATGCGAGACGCGGCGGCGTTCGTGATTACGCAAAGCCCGGGCACGCCGCGATCATTAAGTTCGGATAACAAGCGGTCGGCCTCTTCGTAACGAAGACCTTCGGCCTCAAC
The DNA here is from genome assembly GCA_035250805.1 of Pyrinomonadaceae bacterium. Lineage (GTDB taxonomy): Bacteria > Acidobacteriota > Blastocatellia > Pyrinomonadales > Pyrinomonadaceae > OLB17. The sequence goes on along the minus strand of DATFEW010000337.1, from coordinate 5,090 downwards.
CCGTTCGAAAGAGATCACGGACCAGACCGGCTCATCAAGCTCGCTTTCTGCGACTTGAATATCCGGAGACTGGGTCTGTTCCACACCGTGCATCTTAGTAATTCCCAATGAATTCAGCCTATCATAAGGTTTTCCACTTGTGGATAACTTCTTTGGGTGCCTGTCGCTTTGCGTGAGATAAGATTTTTTTCACGCAAAGACATAAAAGCCGTCAAAGTCACCTTTACGAAATGAGCTTTACACGCTCCATTTTCATAACCGGATTTCCTGGCTTTATCGCCGGGCGGCTGGTCGAACGTCTCGCCAGTGCTGACACGCAGTTCTTCCTTCTGGTACAGCCGCAATTTGTTGATACCGCGATGGAATCGGTCGAAAAGATCTCGCACGCGAGAAATGTTCCTCTCGAAAATTTCGCCCTTGTGGAAGGTGATATCACAAAACCAAACCTGGGCATCGCAGAGACCGATATCGATCCAATTACGGCCGAAGCCACCGATATATTTCACCTTGCGGCCGTGTACGACCTGGAGGTTGCGAAAGACCTTGCCTACGCCGTAAACCTCGGAGGGACAAAGAATGTCAACGAGTTTGCCCGGTCACTAAGAAAGCTGCGTCGGTACAGCTATGTGTCGACCTGTTACGTGGCAGGTAAGCGGAAGGGACGAATCCTCGAAACCGACCTTGAGCACAACGCCGGTTTTCGCAACTTTTACGAGGAAACAAAGTACCTGGCCGAAATGGAGGTCGAACGGCTCAAAAAAGAGCTGCCGGTAACTATATTTCGCCCCTCGATCGTAGTAGGGGATTCGAAAACCGGGGAGACGGCTAAGTATGACGGCATTTATTATCTGATTCACTACTTACGGCGGGCCCCCAAGCTCCTCCGATTGATAAACGTTGGAAACACAAAAGTTCGGCTGAATCTAGTTCCGGTGGATTTCGTGGTCGAGTCGATGGCCGCACTCGCCTTCGACGAAAGCGCCGAAGGCGAAACACTGGCTCTTGCCGATCCGGCGCCGCTGACGACCGCTGAGCTGTTCGATGCCATAGCAGCCAAACTCTCAGGTAAGCCGTCGGCTGTTACACCACCGCCCCGGCTGATCGAGGTCTCGCTTTCGACGCCTATCTCTCCGCCTATCACCGGTTTACCATTATTTGGAGTGCCATACTTTTTTATCGAGCAGGAATATGACACTCGGGAATCCGCAAACCAGCTTCTCCAACATGGGATCAGGTGCCCGAGATTCGGCAGTTATGTTGGTAATTTACTGAACTTTGTAGAAAAGCATCCGAAGTTAAACTAAGGCAATCGTTGCGGCGTCCAACGCATCATAGCTAGACGAACGAATGGATCTTCGAAGCTGCAGAAAACTAGTTTTCGTATTCGCCATGTTGCTCACCGCGGCCGTCTCTGGCTTCGCACAGAGCGGTCGCGCACAGCCCTCACCCACACCGACTCCGGATGATGATCCGGTCAAGGTTGCAACAGAAGAGGTGAAGGTTAATCTGCTGGCGTTCGATGAAGAAGGCCGGTTCGTTTCGAACGTAAAGGAAGCGGATCTCGTTATTACTGAAAACAATATTCTCCACCAGGCGACCAGCGTTCGTCGCATTCCGGCCAATGTCCTGATCGTGATGGACACCGGGGGCGAATTGCGGTCCGTCAAAACGCTTGACCAAACACGCAAGGTCGCGCGCGGCGTGCTGAACTCGCTGCGAAAGGAAGATTCGGTAGCGCTTCTGCAATATGCGGACAATGCCGCGATCGTCTCTGAATGGACGACCGATAAGTCCCAGATGCACACTGCCATCAACCGAACGAAATTCGGCATCAAGTCCGCCTTTGTCGACGCGTTGAAACTCGCGAAGGAGTTCATGGGGGCCGGTGAGCTTGAGAATAAACATCTCGTTCTGATAACTGATGGCACGGACACGTATGCGGACTCGTTAAAGAAAGAATTGGCGATCCGCAATCTTCTCTCGACGGATATTGCCGTCCACGTCATCAGCTACACACGCATGGAAGCCGCCGACATCGAACCGCGGACCAAGGCCATTACAAATTCGCCGCCGCCGAAAGCCATGCCCGATGAGATCGCCGCAACGCTTCCGAACGGCGTGCGCGATATCGCGACCGCACCGAAGATCGGCCCGACGATTAATATGGACCGCACCCTTCTCAAGAAACTGAGAGAGCGCAAGGACGACCTTGAGCGGAGCGAGGAAATGCTTGGAACGCTCGTGGAGAATACGAACGGCACGCTTGTCGTCCCCGAGACGCTTGACGAAATGGAAGCCAAAACGGCGACGGTCGCGAAAATGATCGACGCCAGCTACGTTCTCACGTACATTCCAAAGGTTTCCTTTGCCGAGAGAGGCGGCGTGCGAAACATTGAGATCACATCAAAGCGCCCGGGCCTGATCGTCCAGGGCAAGCGAAAATTCGTCGTGCCGGCCACGCGCTGAAACTTTTTCCTGTAACCACACGTCTTGTTAGTCCGTCTATAATCGGGACGAAAGATCCCAAACAGGACCTAATGAGCACCTTCCCAACGGCCTTTGAGGACGATACACTGATTGCCCGTGTCGAACCGGACACGCAGGGCCCGCATTTCCGCGCCGAACTCACAGACAGACAGCTCGTTAACGAAGTGCTCGCGGGGAGCGACGATGCTTTTGAGCAGATCTTCGATAGGTACAAAAGATCTGTGGCGCATGTCGCGGCCCGTTATTTTCGGCGTCCCGAACAGATCGAAGAGATCATCCAGATCAGTTTTGCAAAGGCCTTTACCGAGCTGACCAATTTTCGCGGCCAGCACGAAGCCTCCCTGGGAAGCTGGTTGTGCCGGATAGCCGCGAACGCGTGTCTTGATACGATCCGCGTACAGAAGCGCAAGCCCGAACGTCTCGACTGTGACCTCACGGCCAATGAAACTGAGACCTTGCTTGACCTCGCGTCGAGCCGGGAGCAAGATGCCGAGCAAAAGCTCGCGGTCCGCGACCTTTCTGAAAAGCTTCTAAAGAATCTGCCTGAGGACGACAGGGCCATACTGCAAATGCTGTATGTGGAGGATATGAGCGTCGCAGACATTGCGATACTGCTTGGGTGGTCCCGCTCCAAGGTAAAAATAAGGGCGTGGCGAGCCCGCAACTCGCTCCGAAAGATATTGAAGCACTATATGTAACCCGGCAGCGCCGGGCGGCGTCTATTGAGGTGGAATATGGATCGACACGAAATAAATCCAGGCGAACTCGATAAGATCGGCAGCAAGCTTATCGCGAGCAGCGCTTTGAGCGAGAGCGAGATCGATTGCGTAGCCGGATCGCCGTTTTTATACGCGGGTGTTAAGGCAAGAATTGGTTCGGGAGTCCCACAACGGCGGCGCGTTTTTGGTTTCGGGCGGCGGTTTGCCCTGGGTTTCGGTTCGGTTTTGGTCGTAGTGGGAATTGCGGCCGTTGGGCTGTTCCTGCGTGGCGGCGGAGACGTAACGATCGCGGACCAAGAAGTCCACGTACCAATACCTTTGAAAAACAAGCCCGTTACTTATTCGAAATCGGATGCAGGTGATATCGCTTCCTCGCTCCCAGGCCCGGTATTGGCGACCGAACGACGCTCTTCGCCGCAGTACCAAAACGCTTCCTATAACAAGGCGGACGATCGCAGCCGGGCCACTCGAAAAACCGTGCGGCCGGTCCAACCCGATCTCGAATTTTATCCGCTCTCGTACGCAGGAGACCCGAAAGAGAATGTAAGCGGCGGGCGCGTTCTTCAGATTGAGCTCTCGCGTTCGTCGCTGTTCGCGATGGGGTTCAATATTCCGATCGAAGACGGGGCGGAGCTCGTAAAGGCAGACCTGCTTGTCGGGCCGGACGGCGTAGCACGCGGGATTCGTTTGCACTAAATATTTGCACTACAGGAGACCTAAGATGAAAGTACTAGCAGCACTATTGATGTTTGTTACGCTTGGAGTTATTGCGCGGGCGCAGACACCACCGACACCCCCTGCCGCGCCTGTGATATCCGATGCGAAGGTGACGGGCGGGATCGCATGGAGCGATAACAAAGGCGTAAAAAACTCGCCGTTCTCTGCCGATGCGATCAGTGAAAGCGTTCAAACACTGGCCGACGGCAACCGGATCGTCCGGAGTTCTACAAGCAAGCTGTATCGCAGCAGCGAAGGCCGTTTTCGCCAGGAAGTGGCTGGTGGAACAGGTGGGATGTTCGGTTCGTTCTTTTCCTACGGGCCCGGCGTGACGATAATGCACCCGTTCGAAGGCCAGCGCTTTTTCCTTGACTCCCATGCAAAGACAGCACATGTCTTTGACACCCGAGTCAACCAGGGCATCAGGGTTGTAACACCACTCGCTGCTCCGGCGCAGATCGAGACCAAGAAAATATTGGAAGCCTACAAGGTTTCGGCCCAGGGCCACAAAGAAGAGGTCCGCAAACTCCAGGCCGAGCTCGATAAGGCAGGACAAAATGTGGATGTGGATGTCGTGACCACAGTAAGGGCTCCAGGCGATGCAGATGTCGTAACTGCCGTGAGGGTGCCGGGCGCCGTTGGACAAGGTGTTGGTGTCGGTGTCGGAAACGGGGTCGGGATGGCTACTCTGGCTCGGACGCCGGGACCGAAATGGGACACACGGACCGAAGACCTTGGCGAGCAGAACATAGAAGGCGTTTCGGCAAAGGGAACGCGAACGATCACGACGATCCCGGCCGGTGCCATCGGCAATGAGCGGCCGATCGAGACCATTTACGAAAAGTGGTATTCGGATGAGCTGCAGATAGTAGTTTACTCGAAGAGCAGCGATCCCAGGTTTGGCGAACAGACATACCGGCTGACCAACATCAACCGCAGCGAACCCGATCCGTCGTTGTTCCAGCCGCCGCCAGGATACAAGAAGGTTTCGGGAGGTCCGGGCGGGGCGTACACGGTAACCGCCGCCAAGGCCCAACAGGAATGGACCGCAGCAGAGAAGGCCGCTACAAAGGCCGTTAAGAAAGTCAAAAACCAAAATTGATCCTGCATTAACTTCCTCCTCTTTGAATGCAGCGGGCCTTCGGGCCCGTTTTTTTTTCGCCATCA
>DATFEW010000054.1:0-7147 GCA_035250805.1 Pyrinomonadaceae bacterium | reverse complement strand
TCGATATGAGGGCCGACATCGACCGCCAGCCGCCGCAGCCGGGCGATGTGCCGGTGACATACGCGGACATCTCAAAAGCAAAACGGCTATTGAACTACAACCCGCAAACGAAGATCGAAGACGGCATTCCTAAGTTTGTTGAGTGGTTTCGGGCGTCGCGAACGAACATTCTTAGCGTCTGAGGCTGCGAAAGGTTATCGAGTATCTCAAATGATCCACCGGCGGTATGCTGTGTTCCCAGCCGTTGCGGACCTGCCCGCGCAAGAGGTAGACCGACCGAGGCTCCAGGAGGACGGTATGGCGCGCCCAACCGGCGGCCGTCTTTCCGCGAAAGCGGAAACGGCACCGGGACAAAAGCGAAACGCCGACAATATCTTCAAAAACCGTCTTGTCCCGATGCCAGCCGATCGGCGTTCCCGGACTATATTCCGTGATCAGAACGTGAGGAAAGTCGTCAGGCGTCAGACCGGCGAATCGGGCCGCCCTTTCGCGAAGATGCAGCAGGAAGCCGGGTATCCTCTCCGCACGATCAAGCGTGCCTCCGCCGAAATCGTAATGCCAGCCGAAGGAGGCCGTACGCCGTTTACCAAGGTAGCCGTGAAACTCGAATTCTTTTAGCGAGAGCTTTTCGATATGGGTGACCAGCCCCGCCTCCTCGTCGGCCCAGACAAAGTCCTTTTGGTAAAGAAAACCTTCAGGCGGCATAGAGAGCCTGATCGATTTGCGTGTGGAAGAAATTTCAAAACCTCTTAGCCCGTAGTCGTTTTGCTTTGTTCCCCTTGCCATGGTATCGACCGCAATTGCCATTCGTTCCCGGCGTAATTCTCGCTTAGCACTGTGGCGGTGTTGGAAAGCTCCGCTGCATCGTGCGAGGCTGAATAGCGGCTGACGCCCCGATAGTAAGCCGCCTGCGGTGCGTAATGCGAATCCGGGTGATTGTCGATGACCGCGGTGTATCGGCGCTCGGCGTCGGCCCAATCCTTCTTAATGAATGCAACGCGCGCCAATCCCATTTCCAGGAACGCCCGGAAGTCATCTTTTGGCAGATAGCCTTCAAGGCGCCAACGCTCTTTGCCTTCGGGATCCATTACCAACACGGTCGGAGTCCAGACAGCGTCAAAGCGGTGAAAGTTTCTCGGATTCTCCTTGATGTGCACCCCGAGCGGGATGAAATTTTCGTGGATGAATGACGCCAGACCGGCGTCTTCGTACGACTCTGCTTCGAGCCGTGCGCAGGCACCTCAGGCAGGTGCCGCGCTGAAATCAATCAGCAGAGGTTTGTTGTGGGTTTTAGCTTCGTTCAATGCCTCATCGGCATCTTTGATCCAGTTGACGGACATGATGTTACCTCCTACCTTCGATCGTACCACCCATAATAAAAAGGAGTGTATGGAAGGATTCAAACTGGCTGGCAATTAACACAGGCATCATTTCAATCGCCCGCGTTTTCTTTCTTGTAACTATAATGCCAGGACCGTTCCCCGCAGCCCGGGCATTTTCGATAATTTCGCTGATTGCCTTTTGCCTTCCAGCGAATGCCGCCCATATCCCAGTAGGATTCTTCAAACCCGCATTTAGTGCACTTCATAAACCAACGACGCGAATCTTCTTCCATCGACTTTGCCCAGGAAGAAGGAAAGATCGAAACGAAAAACTTCTGGATCCCGCTCAACTTTTCAGATCGCTGCTTTTTCATTCCTGCATTATAGACCCACTCCTACAAGACCTCCTTCATAACCTCTCCAAGGTCGCGAAGCTCTTTTGCTCCGTCACCTGAGTAACTGGAGCCGTGCATTGCCGCGATCGTCGCCGGTTGGAGATCGATCAGCTTTTGAAGGTTCTGTTCAGTTTGCCGCGTGTACGGCATGTAACCGGCAAGCGGAGTCTCGTCGTATTCAAGAAACGTTTGCCGGGCGTGGTCGACGACGCTTTTGTCCGTCAGCGCGTCGACGTCGCCAAGTTGGTGAAATAGATCCGAGCTGAAGAGCGTGCGATTTGTTTCTTCGAAAAGCAGGCCCGCCTCCCAGCAATGCGGCAGGTGTGGCGTATGGATGAAGCGGAAGTTGTATTTTCCGGTTGAAAACGTAGCTCCGTCCATTAGGCCTCGGGCGGGCCGCGAAGCAAAATCGTTTACGCTGATCTCAGCGCCGACAAAACTGCAGACTGCCTGCGCGTTCGGCGCGAGCTCGAGCCATTCGTTGAGTGCGCCGCATTCGTCCGCTTCGAAATGACTAAAGCTGATGTGACGTAGCGACGACGGATCGATCACTTTCGCGACGGCTTCACGCACCTGCGGGAAGATCGCCCGCATGCCCGTGTGAAAAAGCAGCGGCTCGTCATCACGAACTACAAACTGGTTAAACTGCAAATTGAATTCAGGCACAAAAAGCGACAGCCTGAACACATCCGGTGCGATCTCTGTGATATTCATAAATCAACCCTCCGTTTTTTAAGGCGAGGATGAGGATGAAAATGGATCATTCGTGTATTTGACTTATTTTAGAATTGGAATCATTCTAATTAAAAGCAAGTGTACCGAGTAACGCCATGGATATTAAAAGCCTAGGACTAACCAAACAGCGTCAGGCTGTTTTGATGGTGATCCGCGAATCGGAAGGGCATATGACGGCCAACGAGGTCTTCGAAGAGGCCCGTCGAGAACTTCCGGGAATCTCGTTTGCTACCGTTTATAACTCATTGCGCTACCTGAAAAATGAGGGGCTGATCGGGGAGTTGGGCTTTGGCACGGACGCGATCCGGTACGACCGAAAACTGACGCGGCACGATCATGCGATCTGCACGAAATGCGACAGGCTCATCGATCTTGATCTTAAGATCCCGGATGCGCTGGTTAAAGAAGCAGCAACAAACTCAGGTTTTGCCGCCGAGTCCGTAGAGCTTGTTTTACGAGGCTCCTGCCCTGACTGCGCAAGCGGAATAAATTTAAATAAGGGGAAATAAAAAAATGGAAAATGGTAAATCAAATGGCTCGAACGGGTGCCCAGTAACCGGCCAGGGCGGGAGCCCGAGGCTCCGCGTTAACAATCGGCACTGGTGGCCCGAGTCTCTCGACCTTAGCAGCCTTAGGGCAAATTCTTCGCTTTCTGATCCGATGGGCGAAGATTTCGACTATGCGAAAGAATTTAACTCACTCGACCTGTACGCCGTTATCGACGATCTGCGGGCGTTGATGACGGATTCGCAAGACTGGTGGCCAGCGGATTTTGGCCACTATGGCGGCTTATTCATTCGTCTGGCCTGGCATAGCGCAGGTACATACCGCATCACCGACGGCCGCGGCGGAGCGGGAGGAGGCCAGATGCGTTTTGCGCCGCTCAATAGCTGGCCAGATAATGCGAACCTCGACAAGGCCAGACGTCTACTATGGCCGATCAAGCAAAAATACGGGCGCAAGATCTCGTGGGCCGATCTCTTCGTTCTGGTTGGCAATGTTGCTCTTGAGTCGATGGGATTCAAGACCTTCGGTTTTGCTGGTGGCCGCAAGGACACCTGGGAGCCGCAGGAATTGTTTTGGGGACCTGAAGGGACCTGGCTCGGCGATGAGCGTTATAGTGGCGAGCGCCAGCTGAGCGAACCGCTCGGTGCAGTACAGATGGGCTTGATCTACGTCAATCCGGAAGGCCCGAACGGAAATCCCGACCCGGTTGCCGCTGCACACGACATTCGCGAAACATTTCATCGGATGGCGATGAACGACGAAGAGACGGTCGCCCTGATCGCCGGTGGACACACGTTTGGCAAGACACACGGCGCTGGAGATCCGTCATTCCTCGGTCCTGAACCGGAAGGCGCGATGATCGAAGACCAGGGCCTCGGCTGGCGCAGCAAACATGGCACAGGCTTCGGTGCGGATGCGATCACAGGCGGACCTGAGGTCGTCTGGTCACAGACGCCTACAAAGTGGAGCAACAACTTTTTCGAAAACCTCTTCAACTTTGAATGGGAACTGGACAAGAGCCCGGCAGGTGCGCAGCAGTGGCGCGCAAAGGATGCTGAGCCGAGCATACCCGATCCGTTCGATCCGTCAAAGAAACGTGTGCCGACGATGCTGACGACGGATCTTTCGCTGCGGTTCGATCCGTCGTATGAAAAGATCTCGCGCCGCTTTCTCGAGAATCCAGATGCGTTTGCGGAGGCGTTTGCACGTGCGTGGTTCAAGCTTACTCACCGCGACATGGGACCGAAGGTTCGCTATCTGGGACCCGAAGTTCCGAAGGAAGACTTGATCTGGCAAGACCCGGTCCCGGCGGTCGATCACGAACTGATCAATGACAAGGACGTTGCGGCTCTTAAGGCGAAGATCCTCGAGTCCGACCTGACTGTTTCGCAACTGGTCTCGACAGCGTGGGCCTCGGCATCAACCTTTCGCAGCTCGGACAAGCGCGGCGGAGCGAACGGCGCGCGTGTACGTCTCGAGCCGCAAAGGAACTGGGCTGTGAATGAACCCTTCCAGCTTGCTACGGTTCTCGCGACACTCGAAAGCATACGTAAGGATTTCGGCAAGACCGTTTCGATGGCCGATATGATCGTCCTCGGCGGATGCGCTGCTGTAGAAAAGGCCGCCAAGGATGGCGGCATAAATGTTACTGTGCCGTTCACGCCGGGCCGCACGGACGCGTCGCAGGAGCAGACGGACGTCGAATCGTTTGCACCGCTCGAGCCGCGTGCCGATGCGTTCCGAAATTACTACACGGGCGGCAGCTTTATGAGGCCTGAAGAAGCCCTCGTCGATCGCGCTGACCTGCTGAACCTGACCGCACCGCAGATGACGGTGCTGCTAGGCGGGCTTCGCGTTCTCGGAGCTAACACCGGCGGATCTAAACACGGTGTCTTCACTGAGAGGGTAGGAACACTGACGAACGACTTTTTCGTGAATCTTCTGGATATGGGTATCGCATGGCACCCCACGGATACCGAAGGCGTGTACGAAGCCACAGAGCGTTTAAGCGACAACGGCAACAGCGGAAAGAAATGGACGGGCACGCGCGTCGATCTGATCTTCGGGTCACACTCGGAGCTCCGGGCCCTGGCGGAAGTCTATGCCTGTTCGGATGCGAAGGAGAAGTTTGTTAAGGACTTCGTCGCGGCATGGGATAAGGTAATGAATCTTGATCGTTTCGACTTGGTTTGATTCTTCGTCGAACCGGAAAGCTGAAAAGGTGGCCCGAATTCAAAGGCCACCTTTTCATTATCGTCAAATCGATGGGCGAGCCGGCCGTCTATTCTGGATAGCATTAGATATTCGATAACTTGAACACAGATCATCGCTTGAACGGCTCTTCAAGTCTCTTTTCGCCGTCGATGGTGAGCTGGCGCTTTATTACCTTGTTCTTATCCGGCTGAACATCGATAAACTCAAAATATAGCTTGTCATCATCGCCAAGACGTATCCAACCGGGCACGCCGGTCTGTCGGTTCAGGAAACGGATCATTGCGCCGCCCTTTGCATCTGCGATGAAATGAAGCCGCTCGGTATTTTTCCTGGGATCCGCGGGGTCCGGCGGAGCGTCAAAGCCCATACCCATATTTCCATTGTCCATCAGACCGAGGCCAAAACGCTCGTTCCCTTCTGTATCAAGAATTATCATTCCGTGGCCAGGACTGATGCGTTTTCCACGATGCGGAGGGTCGGGCACCGGCGATCCCATGATGATCCGTTCACGTCCCTTTTCATCGACTATGATCAATCCGCGCGCTCTTATAACCTGCTGCGTTTGGTCGGTCTCAGAGCTTGCCGATACAGACGGGGCCTCGAAAGCGTTCTGGACCAATAGAACCCAGACGCCCGCGACAAGAAGAGAAACAAGAAGTTTCGTTGTTCGGTCGAATCTTGGCATAAGCCCTCCTGTTTGTTGGCGATCGAGACGGCTCGCATTGTTCGGCAAAGCCTATCTCAACCTGAACGGCGTAATTGGAGACTGGAACGTATCATAAACATTCTTCGTTTCTCGTCAGGTATTTTGTCGACGAAGCTGCGAGACGATCTCATCAATTGCCGGTGAATATTCGCCATCCGTGGAAACTTGGATCGTGGGCACATCGAGAGCGGGTGGTTCGTACGGCTTTGGCGTACCCATCTCACCGGTCGCCAGGTACACCGACACTCGCTTGTCGTCGTGGTAGTACGTTCTTTTTGGCTCGTCCAGTCCGCGCTGCAAATGTCGCTTCGCCGCGATCTCTGCATCTATTGAGCAAACAATAAGGAAAGGGCTCGCCTTCGAAGCGATCTTTGCGATCCTAGGCTCCCAAACTCTGTGCTGGAACGCGGCCTCAATGATCACCGAAACGTTGTTCGTGAGGTATTGATCTACGATCTCAAAGAAAAAGTTTGTAACGACCAGGTCGGTGTCGTTCGGCAGATCATCGTGTTTGACGCCGAACGTGTTTACGTAACCCTCTTTGATCTCGTCACGACTGATCACCGGCATCCACAGCCGTTTACCCAACTTTTTGGCCAGGGTGGTCTTGCCGGCGCCTGCCCTGCCAGTCACGACTATGCATTTCGGCTTGATGGTCACTAGTTGACTGTTACGGATTTCGAGACTACTTTACGACCTCAGTTTCCCAGCCGTCGTATTCACCGTTCAGTTTTTTCGCGAGGCCATGGAAGACTTGTCGCAGTCGAGCCAACTCGGAATGTTTCGGTAGCATTTCTTTACGTCCCAAGCAAAGCCAATCGGAACCTATGGCGGCTGTCCGCACCTCGACGGACAAGCCCTCTTTACGCAGGGTTTCCGACGCAGCCATCGCGTTTTCTTCAGAAGGAAAATACAAGTAAAAATCTATTTTGTGAGCCTTACTAAGGTTTGAGCCTCCTTTCTTGAGTTGGTCTAGGACCTGCTGATCTCCATCAGGTTGAGGTTCCATTTGCGGAGTAGACGAACAACTGATTACAAAAACCAGACAGATCAAAAGTATCAAATGTGAAGGGCATTTCAATACCATAACCGATTATGTTTTAGGGCGGCCAAAGAACAAAACGTAGCCGTTTGGGTCCTGCACCTCGAAGCCGCGCAGGTCATCGCTCGTATCCGTGAGCGGTTCGAAGAACTCGACCCCACGTGAGGCAAACTCCGCAGCCAGTGCATCAGGATCGGGCACGTAAACATAAGCATCCCAACGGGCG
>DATFEW010000318.1:0-4302 GCA_035250805.1 Pyrinomonadaceae bacterium | reverse complement strand
TTTACCGCGCGCAACGACTTCGTCTTTCAAAACCCATGCACGGCTTGCTTCGAAATCCTTTTGAACATTCCGTGGCATGTGCGCATCGCGGCGTCCGCAGACAGCTATATATACCGACGGCATACGCTTTCGCTCGTCTGTCATACCCAGGCACATACCGAGTTCTTCGACCATCGCCTCGACGTCCTGGGCCGTTTCAACGCGCAGCGATTCTTCGCGTCGCCATTTTCGGTCACGATACAGTTCGATCTCTTCGGGCAAGCCGGCCATGCGAAGAGATTTAGCCACAAAAAGGCGCAAAAGTCACAAATGATACTTTGTGAATTTTGCGCCTTCTGTGGCTATTAGATCCTAACGTTACCTTATAGGCGATGAAGACTGCACGGTGATCACCGCTCCCGATGGCACACGCAGGTCGCCGCGGCCCTGGGCGATCACAGAGCCGGTGCCGATACCGGCTCCGATCGCGGCTCCGACTGCCGCACCTGATCCGCCGCCCGCGATGGCCCCGATGATCGCTCCGATACCGGCTCCGATGCCGCCGCGTTTAACGGTTTCTCTCGTTTGGTCCCTACCGGTGGCGGTCCCTTCCTGGTCCACGGCAATGATACGGCCGGTCCTGTCGGTCACGCTTTGGAGAAATCCGGAAAAATCGTACGTGCTTCCGTCGCTCAGTGTTATGCGGTCGAAGTTGAACGTCACATTTGACTTGCCGGTAATACGCCCCGAACGCTCGACACCCGAAATATAACCTTCGATCACCGCGCCGCGATAATCCCTGGGCGAGTTCACCCTCATACGGAAACGGTCGTTATTTTGAGCGATCCTCGTGTCGATTTCGTTCTCGAGTGTCCCCGACAATACAAGGCCGTTCGGCACAACGTATTCACCCACACGCGGCTGGCCGAGCGTCGGATTGCGCCCGCTCGGATTGCGCCCGCTTGGAACGGTTGGCTGCGGAGCGCGGGTATAAGTATCGTTCGGATCGTTGCTGGAATAGCCGCCGCCCGTATCAGGCGAGGTGTCGCGAATGCCAAGCCCCGCGACGGTACTCGTCCGCGTGTAAACGCTCTCGGCAAATATAGTGTCCTGCAGGTAATCCGTCGTTATCCGGCGGGTCACATTCAAGGTGCGTCCGTTGTCGTTCGCCTGAAATGAGATGGTGTAGTCCGTTTCGCCACCGCGGCTTGTAACCGTAAGCTTATCACCATGTAGCGTCGCTCGAACACTAACCGTTTTTCCATTCGAAGTTTCGGTTTTATCCGTTCCGTCGGCAATAAAAGTGATCGGCGAAGCCTTCGACGAAGCAAGCGTCACCTGATCTCCGTCCACGCTGATGGCCAGTTCGCCCGGAGCTTCGAGCTTAGATTCAAGTTCCCGCCGTTGGGCGGCGGCCACGCGGCTCCCTGCAAGCAGGTCCGCGATATTTTCACTGCGAGCGGTGTCGATCCGGTAGGTACCGGTAAGCGGCGATAACGGCCCGCTCGGAACGTTTCTCGGTGCGGAATAATCGTCGTCTGGCAGCGGTGCGCTTCGTGAACCCCAACCCGGCGCGACGCCATAGTTTTCCGCAAGCCGGTCGATCTGAATTCGGATGCCGTCCCACTCCCTCTCAAGCGCATCGTATTGACGGTTCCTCGCTATGTAGCCGTTCACATGCTTGGCAGCGGCAACAAGCGCCATCATGCTCTCTCGGTCGTCACGTCGCCCATCGATCCGCGAGTCGAACGCACGCACCTGATCCTGCAGATCGCGTACATCGCCCATCACCTCATTTGATGATTGGCGGCCCGCCGAACTGCTTTCGAGCTGGTACGAAAGCCGATTGTGAAAATCGTCTATCCTGGTGCTCAAATTCCGGACAATGTCCTTTTTCTGTTTGATGCTGAGTGTCTGCGCCTCAGCCTGTTCTGCAAGCGCAAAAGTTGCCAGTACGGCAACTGTGATCACCGATATGGCGTTCCTAAAACGATCCATGGCCGTGGGCCTCCTATTTTCGAAAAAACGGCACAATGCCGGTTACGAGATTTGAAGCATTTTTCATACCAAACGTTGTCGACGCCCCACGAAAGGGCCGCCGCGACCTATATATATTGTGCTAAGATTCACGTAAATTTAGCAACGCGAAACTTTATGGCAGCTGATCTTTACAAGGCGACGGTCAAATGGGCCGGTGACGAATTTTTTATCGGGACCGGCTACACCGGACACGCCCAAGTAATGGACTCCAAAGGAGATAGAGCCGCGGCGACTAGCCCTATCGAGATGCTTCTGGTCGCCGTGGCCGGCTGCACGGCGATGGATGTGATATCGATCCTTCTCAAAAAACGGCAAAATGTGACAGATTACAACGTCGAGGTTACGGGCGAGCGGGCCAAGGACCACCCGCGCAAGTTTATCAAGTTCAATGTTCACCATATCGTGCACGGGCGTAGCGTTTCGGAAAAGGCAGTGGCGGATGCTATCGAGCTTTCAGATCAGAAATACTGCTCGGTCGCCGCAACCGTGCGGCCAACGGCCGAGATCATTACGAGTTATGAGATCGTTGAACTGTCAGAACCGCCTGCGTTAGCGGGCGGCTGAAATCAGAAAGGAGGTTCCCCCAATGAGATCGAAAAAGATACTATTCTTGACGATTGCGATCGCGTGCACCGCTTCCGGCGTGTTCCCGCAGGTATTTGACCAGTACCGAACGACCCGTTGGCGCCAGTTCAATAAAAATGATTTCCATCAACTCAACTTCGCGAAAACGCGGCTTACAAAGGCGCGCCTAGCAAAGCTCAAAGAGGACCATGACGCGAATGATTTTGCTCTGCTTCGCGGAGTGATCTTCGGCAAGCACGGCCGCATCTTTAAGGAGCGGTCGATCCAGGACTATCTTGAGAAACAGGCGTGGTACAGACCGAACAAGAATTATTCAAACTCCGTCCTGAAGCCCATCGAGCGTGCAAACCTGGATCTTATCCGACTTATCGAGGCCGAAAAGCACCAATATATAGAGCCTGGCGACATGCGCATTTGGCGGGGGAAGCTGATCCCGGATGAGAAGCTGCACAATGAGTACACGGGTGCGGAGCTGACGATTCTCGCCGCCGAGATCGAAGCACTGCACGGAAAAACATTCAGCGAAGAGTGGCTTCAGAAATACTTCGACGAGCGTTACTGGTACAAGCGAGATCCTGCGTACGACCCGGCGGTTTTGACCACGATCGAGCGAAAGAACATCGAGCGGCTGTTCACCCAAAAAGAGGAGGGCCGCAAGACCGCGATCTCGATCGGCGATATGGATAATTTTCAAGCGGTGCTTCTCACCGAAGACAAGCTTGTAGGGCTTTCGATACTTGAGCTCAGAATTCTTCGGGAAGAATTCTACGCCCGTCGCGGCAAGAATTTTGATACTCCCGGTATTCGCGATTATTTTGCGTGGCGCGATTGGTATAAGCCTGCAAAGAACCAAAAGCTGGTAAAGCTGAATGCTACGGAGCAGAAAAATGTCGCCCTCCTCGAAGCTCACGAAGCAAAACTTCGGGAAAGGCTCGCCACCGAACTTGTCACCGACGAAACGCTTGGCGCATTATTTGCCGAAGATCTGCGTGTTCTGCGAAACGAGATCTACGCCCGTCACGGCAGAGTTTTTAAGGACAAACAACTGCAGAAATATTTCGAGACTCAGGCGTGGTACAAGGCAAATCCAGAGTTCAAAGATGACCAGTTAAACGAGATCGAGACTGCAAATCTCGCAAAAATAAGGGCAGCGGAGGAAACGGCTACGAGTAAATTCTCGGAAGCCGAAGGCTGATAAAGCTAACCTCCGTTCCGCGTGTCGGAACCAAAAAAACTTCAGAATTCAGAATTCAGAATGCGGGAAGGGCGGGGGCAGGTGCCGTGCAAACTGCAATTCATTAACATGCTTATTTTGAATTGATCACCTCGAGAAAACAAACAGTCAGGAAGGCGGGCTTGCCCCCGCCAGTTTTATTTGAAAGACATGACCACACCTATCGCGGACCGGGCGAGTTTTGAGCGGGCACGCGATCTGGTGATGAGGTACGGCTGGAATACAACGTGCTTTCAGATCGTGAATCCGGGAATTGAGCGTTGGTTTGGCGAGGACGGCGAGTCGGTCGTCGGATATGTCACAAACGGCAAGGTCCGGGTCGTTGCCGGAGCCCCGGTTTGTGAACACCAGGATCTCAAAAGCATAGCAAGCGAATTTGAACGCGACGCTGCGCGGCACAGCGAAAGCGTTTGTTATTTTGGGGCCGAGGCCCGGCTCGAGGGGGTCTATCGAGATTCGCCTGG
>DATFEW010000314.1:0-5336 GCA_035250805.1 Pyrinomonadaceae bacterium | reverse complement strand
AATCTGTAAATGGTTCGTTCCTAAATTCGTCCAATACTCTTTGGGTCTGCATAAATGAAATTAGTTATCGATACCTCTGCCTGTTCAACTCATTCAATTCCCACTCATCAAGCATTTCAGGCATCACCGGCTCTTCGTCTTTTTGCCAGGCAATCACATAGCGAGGTCGCTGCGACCCGTTCGCGGTTTCCGCATAAGTGAGAATGAGCTTCCACCCCACAAGAAGGTGTGCATTCAGCTCCCGCACGGAACCGACTTCACCCGTAAGCCTCGTGTCCTCAATGCTCATCGTCTGAAACGCGGACGTTCCTTCCGTACTTAGTCCCATTTCCCTGTAGCCTGTAATCGTTTGATTTTACGCTTTGCGAGTTCGCGTTTCAAGGGAGTCATCCGGTCGAGAAAAACGATGCCGTCACAGTGATCTGTCTCATGCAGCACGCAACGTGCTGCAAGCCCGTCAAGATCCATTTCGATCTCACCCCCGTGCTGGTTTCGCGCCTTTACGATGACGCGCATATCGCGCTTTATTGTTTGGAAAAGTCCGGGAAATGACAGGCACCCTTCTTCGCCTATCTGCTCACCTTCAACGCGCAGGATCTCAGGGTTGATCAGCACGTGACGTTCACGGTCGCGCCCTTTTTCGGTCTCGGCCGGTATGTCCATCACAAAAAACCGCTTCGAGATACCAACCTGTGGCGCCGCCAGGCCTACGCCGCCTGCCTTTTCCATTACCGAAAACATCGTCTCGATCGTCTTCTCAAAATGCACGCCAAAATCAGCGTCATTGACCGGCTTCCCAACAGACAGCAATACCGGATCGGGATAGTTCACTATCTTCAATTCGCTCATTAGAAATATTGTAACGTATTTTCTGTGTGACGGAACGCTGGCACTCTTTACGCTTCAGCTCAAAGGCGAAAGGCGCGCCGGACCCTAAAGTTCGCGATTTTTACTTCCTGGATGAGCAGGCAGCAAGTCAGTCATGTCTTCGATTATGGATGGGGCCCGTTCGTTTATAGGATCTTGCAACAGCTTATTCGTATCGATCTCGGGTTCGGAAGTCGGCGCGGACACCGCTCGGGCCTTTTTCTTTCGCTCATTCAGGTCCTCCCGTAAGACAACATAGGTAAGTGCCAACGCAGCAAACACGACAAAGTTGGCCAGTAAGATGCCCGCGAGCGGCCGCTCCCCGGTAAGGATCACTTTCGTAATTATCATGTACAATATACCGACAATTCCCGCTGCTAGGATGATGCCCAATCCGACGAAGGCGATATTTCCGAAGACCTCGAGTCTTGCTTCACGGCGTTCGATATCAGCATCGCGTTCCGGAAGCTGTTCACTTAGTGCCGCCGAGATCTGCTCAAGATTCATCCCGCACTTTCGACAGAACTTCTGTTGGTTGTAGTTCTTGTGACTGCAATTTGGGCAATACATGATTGTAACTATTTTGCCTCGATTTGAATATTTTTTCAGTTTTCTTTCGCTCGGATTCGGTCCAACTACACAACGCGTTCTTGTCAGCCTCGCTCAGGACGGCCGTGTGATGGATCCACAGATACGAAGGCAGGGGCATCGCTTCGCCGCGAGCCTCATCGCAGACCTCCTCGAGCAAATGCTCTTGCTTATTCGCATCGTAAGTTCCCCATTCGCTCAAATTCAGATGGCTGCGTCCGTGGTCGACGTGATCGCGAAGAAACCATGAAACCGGGGCAATATGTGAGTACCACGGATAGACGGTTTTGTATGAATGACAGTCGTTACAGGACCGACCGAATATTTCGCTTACATCGCCCGGAATGGCAGTATGAGATTCGATTGACTGTCCTGGAACGACAGGCGGATTTGTGCGGTCGATCCGGATAAATTGAATGCCGAGAAATATCACGGCGATTGAGACAATTGCGATCTTTACGAACCGTTTCATAAGCGCCTACTCACAGGTGCGATACGATATTCCGGTAAGCGAAGTTCTGAAGATCGTAGGTGCAACTTCTTGGGAGCTCGAAACCACAAAGAGTATAATTGACTAAGCTCTAATTATGCTGAACCCGACGATCATCGCAATCCCGCTTTTCGCCATTCTGATCGCGGTCGAGGCTCACTGGTCGCGGTTTCGCGGGACCGATGAATTCGCCGATCTAAAGGACACGAAAACGAACGTGCTGCTCGGTTTCACAAGCACGGCCTGGGGACTACTTTTCGGCCTTTTTACGGGTTCCATCTATCTGCTTAGTTATGAACTCGCCCCATACAAATTTCCAGCAGACGCCTGGTGGACGTGGGTGTTGCTGTTCTTCATCGACGATCTCGCGTACTACATCTTTCACCGCGTCAGCCACGAGACGAGGCTGTTCTGGAACTTTCACGTCGTCCATCATTCCAGCGAGCAATACAACTTGAGTGTCGCGGTCCGACAAAGCTGGTTTTCGGGCACGCTGCATTGGATCTTCTACGCGCCGATAATGGTCCTCGGGTTTGCTCCGTGGATGTTTTTTACGGTCCACGGCTTCAATTTGATCTATCAGTTTTGGGTGCACACAAAGCACATCAAGAAACTCGGACCGCTCGAGTGGGTGTTGAATACACCATCCCATCATCGCGTGCATCACGGCGTGAATAATCCGTACCTCGACAAAAACTACGCCGGCGTTTTGATCATCTGGGACCGACTATTCGGCTCCTTCGTTCAGGAAACCGAGACGCCGCGATACGGAATTATCAAACCCCTGAAAAGCTACAACGCCGTGTGGATAAACACGCACGGATGGTTTGAAATGGTGGACGCAATGAAAAAACGAACGGGATTCTTCGCAAAGTTGAGGTGCATCTTCGGCTCGCCAAATATTGACGTTGCGATCGATGATCTTGAAGTCGGCAGAAAATTCAAAACCGTATGAAATACCGACTCTCCTCGGCAGTGATCGTAGCTCTTTGTGTATTGCCGTTCGCCGCCGCCCAATCGGTCGTTGTCACTCCAAAGAAAGTCGTAAACAAACGCAGTGTAAGGAACGTTCCCGATTTCAAACGAACTTTCGAAGTACGCTATCCCATCTTTTCCGGGAAACTGAAGCCGGCCGCACGTCGCGGCCTCAAAAGTGGAACCGATTACTGGAGCATCTTCGACACGAAGTTGGCCGATAATCTTAAAGACGACACATGGCTAAGCAGCTTCGATTACGTAGTGAAATACAACAAGCACAACCTACTCGATATCTGGCTGGTCATGGAGGGCGTTGGTGCATATCCCGATGGTGAGACGAAGTATTTGGTTTTCGATACGCGCACGGGGACCAGAATCAGCTTTCCGGATCTGTTCGCTGCCGAGCGGATGCCTGAACTTCTTTCGACGATTCGCGCGGTAGTAAAGCGCGAGGAATCCAAAATTAAGGAAGAGGAAGTCCGCGAAGCCTTGGAATCTTACCGCGAAATCGAATCTGGGTTAAGACCGGACCAGATCGAGTTCAAGCACCTTGATTTCACGATCAGTGATAAAGGAGTGACCTTTCTATTCGACTATAATTATCCGCACGTCGTTCAGGCCCTTGAGCCCTCGGGCGAATTCTTCGTGTCCTACGCGGATCTCAAGCCGTTCATCCGCAGTGACGGTTTGCTCGCACGCTTTGTTCGTTAATATACTTACGCCAGTTATGAGCGAACGAAGAATACGAGTATTGGTGGCCAAGCCCGGCCTCGATGGACACGATCGTGGAGCAAAGGTTATCGCACGCGCTCTACGTGACGCCGGAATGGAAGTTATCTACACCGGCCTTAGACAGACACCCGAGATGATCGCGGCTGCTGCGGTGCAGGAAGATGTAGATGCAGTGGGCATTTCGATCTTGAGCGGAGCGCACAAGACCTTGTGTCCGCGGATCGTTCAACTCCTCAGGGAAAACGGTATGGACGAAACACTTGTGCTGGTTGGCGGTATCGTACCCGTTGAAGACATCGCTGATCTTAAGTCAAAAGGCGTAGCAGAAGTCTTCCTGCCGGGAACTTCGACCGAAGATATAGTTTCCTACATTCGGTCGAACGTAAGGTAACCTACGCGAACACGGCAAAGTAATTGATTCAATTCTTGGAGAGGAGGGACTAAGATGAAGAAATTAACCACTGCCATATTTGCACTCACGATGATGCTCTCCGTGGCTTTCATCGGACAAAGCATCTCATCAACAGGAACCAATCCGTATACTGTTTCGGCACAAACCGTAACGATCCGGCGTACAAGCAGGAACATTGGTCGCAGAGCTTACCGCGGAGGCCGTTGGGTCGTTCGAAAAACCTGGAACGGTTCCAGATGGGTTTATCGAAGAGTTTGGGTAGGAACCCGATGGACCGGCCGTAAGGCATGGCGAGGCACCAAGAAAGTAGGACGTACGATCAGACGCGTCGTTTACTAAAACACCTAATAACAAAACTAGACGAAACAAGGCGTTCTGGGGCGCCTTTTTTTTGTGGCATAAAAACTGCGTCGGGTTTTGTCATTCGGCCTGACATATTGTCTTGCTAATAATAAAACAAGAGGTAAGTATATGAGACTAAACAAGTTTCTGCGATTGCTCTCCATTTCTTCGTTTGTATTCATTGCATACACTTCGGCTTCGGCTCAGGACCCGCCGGTCGTAAAAGAGACGAAAGAGGCCGCGAAAACAGTCAAGGTTGTAGTTACAGATGGTCTGGAGAAAGCGGCCGATAAGACAAAGGACGTCGCGTCGACCGTTGCGGACAAAACGAAAAAAACCGCTAAGACCTTTGGCAACCATACACTTGAAATAACCGAGAATATTGCCGGCGAGGTTAGAGAAGGCGGAAAGTATTACACCGTCAAGACCTGGGATGGTACGAAGTGGGTTGCTAAGCAGGTGTGGTTCGCAACTAAGAATACTGCCGATAAGGTCAAGGACAAGGTCGATCCGTAAGGTTCACCTTGGCTTCTCTTCCTGCCCTTAGTTTGACCCTGGCTCTCTGGTGTTTTCTAATCTAGTCGATGAGATCGACAATTAGAATTGCCAGCGGCCAGGGTTTCTGGGGCGACCTTCTAACGGCGCCCGTAGACCAGGTCCGAAATGGGCCCATCGATTACCTGATGCTCGATTACCTCGCCGAGGTAACGATGAGCATCATGCAAAAGCAACGCGCCCGCGATTCGCACGCCGGGTATGCGAAAGATTTTGTCGCGCTTCTCCGAGAGGTCCTCCCCGACTGCATCGAAAAAAACATTAAGGTTTTATCAAACGCTGGCGGCGTGAATGTTCCCGGCTGCGCTGAGGCGATCCGCGAGACCGCGCGTGAGATCGGACTCGGAGGCAAAGTAAAGATCGGCGTCGTAA
>DATFEW010000291.1:0-2598 GCA_035250805.1 Pyrinomonadaceae bacterium | reverse complement strand
CGAAACCACTGCGACAAAGCGAACTGCATGTCAAAGAAGCCCTTGTGGCCTTAATTTAGGCGCTTTCGGTTAACAAAGAATCAAAAATGCGAGCCAGAGTCTTAGCGGAGCATCTCGACGATGGCATCCGGGGATACCGGTCTGCCTCCTTGGGATCGAATGTAGCTTTGCAGCTTTGTTGAAAAACGCTTTCGAGGACGTCCTTTATTCCCGCGATGTCCTGCGGCGGGACAGCAACTCCCATCGAGTAATTCCGCAGCATCTGTTCGAGATCCGAACCGGCCTCGGTCAAAGCCAAAATCGATTTTCCCGCTCGCATGCACTCGTACACTTTGGCAGGAATGCGGTCGCCTACCGTGTTCACGACGCACATGTGGGATACGCGGAGGGCTTGGACACAAGCCCGATGAGATGTGAGCGGTTCCACGCGAACGACCTTGGGATGAGCCATGTTCCGCCGGTGGCGCAACAAACTTTCGTCTCGCTTCCCGATAAAGACGAACTCGACTTTTTCTTCCAAACCAGGGTTCAAATCTAGCCATTCATCGATGGCCCGTAGAAAATACTCACCACCGCGACCTTCTTCACAAAAGTGATTTCCCGGGTACACCACGGTGAATTGGGCCGGAGCAGACGTTCGGTGCTTGGTGAATAGGTCTCCGTCGAAACCGGTAGGAAGGACCGTGATCTTATCTGCGATTGTGCGGCCGTACCGCACGCCGAGGTTACGGCCGATCTCGGGATAGGCGACAGTCACCCGCTGAGCCGATTGCACAACTAGTTTTTCCAGTTTTTTGTCGAGCGATTCTATCAAGTGGGGACGTCCGGGTAGCCAGTAGGCGTCGCTCCAGGGAAGCGTGAAATCCGCCACCCAGGGAATGTTGAGCCGCCGAGCGAGTCGATACGCGACCAGATGCGCCGTCGGCCGCGGCGAAACCGAAAGACAGGCTTCAATCGGCAAATCACGGGCGATCTTGCTACCGCGTTTCACAGCCGGTACCAGCCAGCCGATCTTTCCGTCCGGCACGGCGAACCGCGCGAAGCCTGTTGTTATGTATCCGTTCCCTTTGACACGGCTCGGCTCGTCCGATTCTCGGGCCGTCCGGTGATCTGCACGGACCGGCACCGTGAGTCTGGATGGTGCCGCGGTAATCTTTGGACAAGACAATTTGCCATCGGAGATCTCAATACTTTCTTCTTGGTTTTCGTCGGGCACTTGCGCCGTCAGGATAACCGGCTGCCAGCCGAAATCTGGTAGACTCTTGGCGAATTGATAGGTCCTTATAACGCCCGCGGCAGAAATTCGCGGAAAGTCATAGCATACGATGAGAACGTAGCGCATCCGGTCCACTGCAAAGCTAGAAGTTTGATGTTCGACGTTCGAAGTGGAGAAACAGGTTGAGGTTAAGGTGGAGAGTGAAGAGTTGAGGTTGAGGGACGGAAGAGCGATTTAACTGCAACGGACAAATAGGAATACTTTGCGATCTTTGTGTTCTATGTGGTTAATTTCTCCCAACTGCTTTCTGCTAACTGGTTCCTGCTTGCCGCCACCAGCGCAGACGATGGACGCCGAAAAGCCGTTTGATGATAAAGCTCAGGAACGGAAAAACTTCCTTGCGCAGGCTCACAAAAAACAAGCAGGACATCCGGCAACTTGGACAGCTGTCTTTTCTAACCTGTAGGCGATAGGCGAGATTACTCGCCTCATAGTAGAGGGCGCCGGAACCGTTTTCCAAGGCGTTCCCGATCGGGCGGCTGTTGTGACAGTACTGCAACGATCCGTCCGGATTCAACAACAATCCCTGGTCGACAAACGGGCACGGCAGGCCGCGCGACGCCCCCTGGAGGTTCTCGACGACTTCGGCGTAATAGTAAGCCAGGGCATCGAGCAGCGACGACTCCGCCACTTGTCGCTGCAAAAACTCCAACATCCTGGTGCGGCCATCCTGTTTCAGGCTCAGCACTTTGTCCATGTCGGCATTGTGATAATAGTCGTCGGCAAGGGCGGCGATTTGGAACGTGATGGGCATCTTTAATTGCCTCGCCAGATCTTTGAGCTTCTGCATTTCATGAATGTTCATCGAGAAGATCGTCGGGTCGATGGTTAGATTGTACGGCGCCTCCTTCTGCAGTTGCTTCATAAACGCGATGCTGTCCATGACCTTCGCATACGCCCCCTTGACCCCGCGGATCTTATCATGCGTATCGCCGATGCCGTCGAGCGACACAGCCAGCGTCAAACGGATGCTGTGATCCGCGCAGTACCGCGCGATGCGGGGAAATTGCCGCTGCACGCTGAGACGGTCAATAACATTTGAAGGAATCATGAGCTTCTTGAGCCGCGGCATGTGTTTGTGCATCAGCTCGACGATCTCGGGGAGATCTCTTCTTAGTGTCGGTTCGCCGCCGGCGAGAACGATATACTCGATCCGGGCGTAAACGGGATCGGCGAAAATGGTCTCCAATTGGTCCAGGGTCAGCTCGTGCGGCGACTTTAGCTCCCAGATGTTGCACATCGCGCATTGCGTGTTGCAGCGTAGGTTTACGTTGACGTGCAGCACCGTCGGCGCGATCACCCGAAAATGCTTCGTGACGTGG
>DATFEW010000284.1:0-6630 GCA_035250805.1 Pyrinomonadaceae bacterium | reverse complement strand
ATCTTCCACGCATCCAAAAAAGTTCGGCGACTGAACTACCAGCGCCGCGGTTTTGTCGTCCAACGATCCCAAATTTGCAACGCGTCCCGTTTCCCGGTCGAAATCGATTTCGACGATCTCCGCGTCACCGTGCTGCGTGTAGGTCCGGGCGACCTCGCGATACTCGGGATGAACGCTCGTCGCGACTACGATCTTGTCGCGTCGCGTCACGCGCTGTGCCATAAGATACGCCTCGGCCATCGCGGTCGATCCGTCGTACATAGAGGCGTTCGCGACCTCCATCCCGGTCAATTGGCAGATCAGCGTCTGAAATTCAAAGATGTACTGCAGGGTGCCCTGCGAAATTTCCGGTTGGTACGGCGTGTACGAAGTAAAGAACTCCGAACGTTGGATCAGATGATCGACGATGGTCGGGGAAAAGTGGGAATAGACCCCCGCACCGAGAAACGACGGTTTTGTCGCTGCCGTATTCTTCGCCGCCATTTCTTCCAGTGCGGCAATGACTTCCGGCTCCGAGAGCGGGTCGGTAATATTTAGCCTGCGGCCAAGCTGAACGTCGTCAGGGATGGAACGAAACAGCTCGCTCGCATTTGAAAGCCCGATCGACGTAAGCATTTCAGCACGTTCGTCGGGCGAGTTTGGAATATAGCGCATTTCGATTTTGGATTTGGGATTTTGGATTTTGGATTAGAAAGCAATCTAAAATCCAAAATCTAAAATCTAAAATTAGCCTATGGTGGAGAGGTATTCTTCGTATTCCACGGACGACAGCATTGCATCGACGCCGTTCGGATTGTCCATCTTCACCTTGACAAACCAACCGGCGCCGTACGGGTCATTATTGACCTTTTCAGGTGTGTCGTTGAGGCCGTCGTTCACTTCAACAACCTCACCCGCTATCGGCGTAAAAACTTCAGAGACTGCCTTAACAGATTCAACAGAGCCGAAAGCTTCGTGGGCGGAAAATTTGTCGCCTACGCGCGGAAGATCGATGTAAACAACATCGCCAAGCGAGGTCTGCGCATAATCGGTAATGCCGATCGACGCGACCTCACCGTCGGCCGAGATCCATTCGTGGTCTTTGCTGTAGCGTAAGTTTTCAGGAATGTTTGACATAGCTTTGATTCGACTGCAAACGAAACCTATTTCGGACGCTTGTAAAACGGCGTCGGTACTATTTCGGCCAAAAGCTTTTTACCTCTTACGTTAATTGTAATTTGCTGCCCAACATTTGCAAATTCCGTAGGCACAAATGCCAGGCCGATATTTTTCTTCAGGAAAGGAGCAGGTGACCCGGACGTGACAACGCCGACCTTTTCATCTTCCAGATATACATCAAAGCCGTCGCGGGCTATTCCGGGCTCCTTCATTTCGAACCCTACTAGCTTCCTTTTTAAACCGTTTGATTTCAGATCGGCGATAGCGTCGCGTCCAACGAAGTTTCCTTTATCCAACTTTGTGATCCAGCCCAGGTTAGCTTCGAGCGTCGAAATATCATCATCAAGCTCGTGGCCGTAGAGGGACATCGCGGACTCGAGCCGCAAGGTATTTCGTGCCGCGAGTCCGCAGGGAAGAATGCCCGCTTCTTTTCCGGTTTCGAGCATTTTGTTCCATATCTGTTCCGCTTTGTCCGATGCAGCGTAAACTTCAAAACCGTCCTCGCCCGTGTAGCCGGTACGTGAAATGATCGCCTCCACATCGTCGACCTTACCCGTCGTGAAATGGTAATACTTGATCGGCTCCAACGGCGTATCCGTCAGCTCCTGCAGAATGCCGACAGCCTTCGGGCCCTGGATCGCGATCTGACAGTAATCCTTGCTCGCATTCGTCAACACAACCTCGTCTATGCCCTTGTGCGAAGTGATCCACTCCCAATCCTTATCCGTCGTTCCGGCGTTTACGACCAGCAGCAGCTTCTCCGGGCCAAATCGATAAACCAGCAGGTCATCCACAACGCCGCCCTTTTCGTTAGTGAATGCTGAATAGTGCGCCTGCCCATCGACGAGCTTGGACACATCGTTTGTCGTAAGGCGATTAACAAACGGGATCGCATCCGGTCCCTCGACCCAGATCTCGCCCATGTGCGAAACGTCGAACAGGCCGGCCCGGGTACGGGTAGCCATATGCTCCTCGATCACCCCCGCCGGGTACTGCACCGGCATATCCCAGCCGCCAAAATCGACCATCTTACCGCCAAGCGCACGATGTACGGCATTTAGCGGAGTCTTCTTCAATTCTTCGGACATATAGACAGTAATGTAATTGACTGAACAGAAACGCTCAAGTTGCATCCGATTTTTGATCGATATGTATCAACTCATACATCCGGCGCGGGTGCTTTTTTATAGGGTGAGAGAACTGGGGGTTATTGTATGAACGTAATCGATCTGCTGAAAGAAGACCACGACATAGTTGATGCATTGTTCAAACAAGTAGAGGCGACGCCGCCTTCACGGCACGAAGCTCTTTTCAAACGGATCAAGGGCGAGTTGGATACTCACGCACACGTTGAGGAGACGATATTTTATCCAACACTTCAGAAAAGAGGTAACAAAGATCTCGTCGACATCGTTAAAGAAGGCTTTGAGGAACACAAGCAAATAAAGATGTTTCTCGCTGAGCTGGATGGCAAGACGTCAAAAAATCAGCAATTTGACGCAAAGCTGAAAGTGCTTATCGAAGATACTCGCCATCATGTGAAAGAGGAGGAGAACGAAATGTTCCCGATGGTCGAGGAACAGTTTAATTTCGACGAACTCGACAAACTTGGTGCGGAGATCGAAGCGGAAAAGAAGAAATTTCAGTCCGCCAATAAGATCAAGCCGGAAAGCCGGGAAAAAGCGCGCGGTCCGATCGGGCGTTTGGTACAGGCTGTTACCGGAGTTTTTACAGATGAAAAAGATAAGGAAACTCCAAAAACCCGACAGGGTACTGTGAAGAAACCGCGCACTGTTTCGACCAGAGGAGCCAAGGCTCCCGTGAAGAAGAAAGGCAACGGGAAAGCTGCGGCCTCGCGTACTCGTGCAAAGGCTACTTCCAAAACTTCGAAGCCTGCGTCGAAAAAGCGTGGCGCGACAAAATCAAAAACGGCAGCGAAGCCGGCCAAGAAAAGATCAACAAAGTCGCCGTCTCGTTCCACTAAGAAGCCGGCCGGTAAGTCCGCACGGGCCGGACGGTGAGACCGCGAAACTATGCAAATAAGTTCGCATTTTAGTAATGAAGGGAACATTGAAAGTAGAGCACGACATGGTTTCATACTATCGCGGTCGAAAGATCGTGAAATTAAACAAGGGGGTTTGAAATTATGCCAGACAAGGATGACAAGAAATCTGGTTCGAGTTCAGGTGGCGGGTCGAAGGGCGGAGGATCGAAAGGTGGCGGGTCCAAGGGTGGCTCGAAATCGGGCGGTAAAAAAGGCTCTTCGGGCAACCGGTGAACTTAACTAATAGCAATCAAAACAGGCCGGGTGCTCACAAAACATCCGGTCTTAATCATTTTTTTGGAGGATCTGATGGCTAAAAATACAGGAAAGAAATTTCGAAAGGGATCCGTGGACGATCGTACCCAACTTGATCTTGATCCTGATCCAAAGAAAGACAAGTTCGTAAAGCGCGATACGACGACGGGAAGATTCACCGATCTTAAGGAAGATGACAAGCCGTTCAAGGGTGTGGCCAAGGAACCTGACAAGCGGCGTGATTAAGAATGCGCGCAATCTGGAAAAACAACTCGCTCTCGATCGTACTGTTCGGCCTCTTCTTCCTATGCCTAATAGGACAGTACATTGCGGGGTTCTACACGCACAACGAGGAACAACGTCAGCATCGTTCCCCTGAGGCAACCTTTGCCGGTTACGCGGTTGAGGGCCATTTTCTTGAAGCCGTGTTCGAGAATTGGGAGAGCGAGTTTCTCCAGATCGCGGCGTTCGTCGTGCTCACAGCGTTTCTTTTTCAAAAAGGGTCGGCGGAGTCAAAACCTATCGACAAAAAGGAACGCGTCGACGAGATAAAGCCCGGATCCGCGTCCAACTCAAAGATGCCTTGGCCGGTGCGGCAGGGCGGCTTCGCCCTCACGCTTTACAGTTACTCGCTAAGTATCGCTATCCTGCTTCTATTCGTTATTTCATTTGTGCTGCACGGTATGGGCGGGGTCAAATACTATAACCAGGAACAGGCCGAGCACGGTGCACCGGCGGTGACAACGTTGGAATATATGAGCACCTCGACATTTTGGTTCGAGTCGTTCCAAAACTGGCAGAGCGAATTCCTTTCTATAGCGGTGATGGTTGTCTTTACTATATTCCTCCGGCAAATTGGATCACCTGAATCCAAGCCCGTCGATACACCGCATGGCGAAACCGGAACATAGCGGCCCGATCGAATTGAATGATCGTTTGGCGGCGCGCGCGCGGCCCGAAGGTTGGCCGTTGATGTACCAATCCTGGCTGAATCTACTATTCATGCACTGGCGGGTACCGGTCGAACAAGTGCGTCCTCTCATTCCCAAACCGATTGAGATCGACACTTTTGACGGATCGGCATGGATCGCGATCACACCCTTCGAGCTATCCAATGTGCGTCCGATCTTTGTTCCGCCTATCCCGTTCGTCAGCGAATTTTGCGAGATAAACGTTCGCACATATGTGTATTACAAGAACGTCCCCGGTGTATGGTTCTTTTCGCTCGATGCGAATAGCATGTTAGCGGTCATGGGTGCACGGTTAGCTTATCGCTTGCCCTATCACAACGCGGAACAGAGCCTGAACAAGAACGGCGACTCGATCCATTTTCGGTCGAAACGAAGTGATAGCGACGCTGAGTTTGAGGCTAAGTGGATGATCAAAGACGGCGAGGCCAAAACAAGTGAACCGGGATCGCTTGAATTCTTCCTGACCGAACGGTACTGCCTCTACACCACTTATGGCCGCGATCTTTACCGTTGTAGCATTCACCACGAACCCTGGCGACTAGGCCCGGCGCGGATCGAAAATTATTCGACGGACCTATTCGCGGCGAACGCGCTTTCGGTACCCGAGGGCGAGCCGATCCTGCACGCAGCCCGACCGGTCGATGTAGAAGTTTGGCCGCTTGCTAAAATTTCCTCTGCGGTGCAATAATATCCCAGCCCATTTTATCTCTAAGTACAACTCGTAAGGACGGAGGTCACCCACGATGAGTTCATCCTCCAAGGCGTCCGAACTGACGTTTGATGAGCGTCCGGAGTATCTCTACGCCCGCATATCTGCTGAGCTGTTGGACCGGCGAACCGCGCTCGACTACTTGAGCGAGATATCGTTGAAGTGCGCCAAGACCCGCTGCAAACGGATGCTATTGGAACGCCCTGTCACGATCATATCGAACGATGAAGACCTGTTCGGTTCAATGAAGGAGCTCGTCGAAATGAGTACCGGGATCAGGATCGCACTTGTCAATCCGCACGTATCGGTCGAAGATGCGACGAAGTATATTGAAGAGTTCCACCACGGAGCAGAATTTAGGTACTTCGATCAGGTCGGCGACGCCGAGAGCTGGCTGCTCAAACCACAAGATTAATCGCGAAGCTACGTGGCAGATTTTCCGTTCGACAACTCGTAGCGGTCGGTTTCCTCGAACCGCTTTAGGTCTCCCAGAACAAGATCGATAAACTTCCTCGTGGAGACCTTTAGGTCCTCATTACCATC
Organism: Pyrinomonadaceae bacterium; assembly: GCA_035250805.1. Taxonomy (GTDB): domain Bacteria; phylum Acidobacteriota; class Blastocatellia; order Pyrinomonadales; family Pyrinomonadaceae; genus OLB17. The sequence goes on along the minus strand of DATFEW010000284.1, from coordinate 950 downwards.
GGATCCATCCACTGTTTCAAGATGGTGTTCAAGTTTCCGCAAAGACTCTAAGTACGAGGCCGCTAATTCGGCTGATTTTTCTCCGAGCTTGTCACGGTCGCGGAGCGAGTCCGAAACGTGACGATAATAGTCATCTCCGGATTTGTGCGCAGCCGACCAGAGCTGAAGCGTGTGAGATGATCTGGTCATTTTCCGTATTATTGTCTTTTACATTACATTCCGTCTGTTGTGCGCTTAACAGACCATCTGTTGTGCGCTTAACAGACAGAGCGGCCCGTATGTACGAAACTAGAACAAACGATCACCGCCGCTTCCCACTGACGGAATCCATCGGCGATTTTGATATATTAAGCGCCGTATATACGGGATACACCAAACGACATCGGGAGATCATCTAGGAAATCCTCTTCTTGTGCCGGATGCTGCATTCGCAAGCGCCAGGCTAAAAGAGGAATCCAATGAACGATGTTGGCTCACCAGTCGACAACCACTTGTTATCCAGTTTGCCTTCCGACGTCCGGAAGCGGCTAGAGCCGCATCTTGAACGCCTCAACGCGGAACTCAACAAAAAGATCTACGAGCCGTACGAAGATATCGCTCACGTGTATTTTCCTATTAACTCAATTGCGTCGATTGTTGCCTCCACTGCAACGGGTGAAATGGCAGAGGTCGGCTTAGTAGGCAGGGAAGGAGCAGCCGGGATCGACGTTGCGTTGGGCGCGGACAGCTCACCTCACGAGAGCATGATCCAGATCGCGGGGCCTGTATTTCGGATAAGTTCGGTCGAATTCATAAGAGAGTTTAAACGGTGCGAGGTTTTTCATGATCGGATCCTCAGCTTCATGCAAAAGATATACGCGCAGATCAGCCAAACCACACTCTGTAACCGGCTTCACCACGTTGACGAACGACTCCCGCGATGGCTGCTTATGTGTCACGACCGGATCGAC
>DATFEW010000274.1:0-3987 GCA_035250805.1 Pyrinomonadaceae bacterium | reverse complement strand
CGTATCGCCGGACATTTACATTTTTCTCGACATCTACATTCAAACCGAGCACATCGATACCTAACCCGGAGAATTCTTTTCGCATCGCTTCCAGCTCCGGCATTTCCTTGGCGCAAGGGATACACCACGTCGCCCAAATATTTATCAAGGTCTGCCGGCCCGACTTCATCTGCCGCTTTATCGAACCGGCAACACCCGTCATAGATCGAATTTGAAAATCTGGAAGCGGCTTGCCTATGGAGATCTTTAGTCCCTGCGCGATCATTTCCGCTTTCGTGAGCGGATCTGGCAGGCTCGCTGCGATCAGTTTGTTCTGCTGCGCCCGGCCCGCCCCTTCTTTGAGTTTCACCGTCGAACCCGCCAAAAACTCTCCGGAAAATCGTTCGACTTTTCCGTTGGCCCACGTCACCTCCAGCCATTCGGCTCGAGGGTCTTTACCGAGGCCGAACAAAAGACGCGGATCGTGCTGTGAAATGAAACCAGAACCTCCGGACTTGATCTTCGTCAAGACACCGGCGGATGTTTTGACACGCACGACCGAGCCGAAAGCATCAATAGTATTTTCAACACCGCCTTCGAGCAATACACGCAGATGATTTCCGGCGCCGCCCACATTATTTCGGAAAAGCAAATGGGCCTGGTTCTGGATCGTCGTTGAAAAGACATCCAGGTCGCCATCGTTGTCAAAATCGGCAAACACGCCCGCGCGGCCATCGGTGATCGAATCGATCCCGGAAACGCCCGAGATATCCATGAATTTCTTGTTCCCAAGATTCAGATACAGCGGGTCTCTTTCGTAACCGCTAAAGGAGAATCCCTGCCCAAACATCAGACCGCTCTGATCGCCGCGAAGGGCACCTTTCTCATCTTTTCCTTCATTCGACTGCGTCACGACCTGACGCCAAAACTGACTTCAGGTATCCTTCATCGACTTGCCGGAAATAAACCCGTTCGGCGTGTAGATATCTTCCCAGCCGTCGTTGTCAAAATCTATAAATCCGCCGCCCCATGCCCAGCCGCCCGAAAATCCGCCGACTTCCGCCGTAACGTCCCTGAATTTTCCGTCGCCTGTGTTTTCGAAAAGATTATTACCGGCAGCTAATTTCTTTAGCACGTTGTCCTTGGCGCTCGAGTTTGGAAACAAGCGCGTCAGAATCCTGTTACCGGCGGTCGAACTCATATTCGATGCGTGGACGTCCAACAGTCCATCGTTATTATAGTCGCCGAATGAGACCCCCATCCCGTTGCCCGGATCGAGCACGCCGCGTTCCTTGGCTTCGTCAACAAATTTGTCCCCTTTGTTGATATAGAGTGCCTTTTCGCCAAAGTCATTCGCGACATACAGATCCATTTTTCCGTCGGCATTGATATCAGCGAACTCGGCCGCATAGCTCCAACGCTGATCATCAACCCCCCATTTCGCAGCTTCCTCGCGAAACGTTCCGTCAGGCTGACTCACGAAAAGGAGGTTTGCCGTACCGTTGGTAGCACGAAACCACGAATCCGGCGTAACCTGTCCGTAGCGGTTGTACGACGTCACATAAATATCGAGCCGCTTGTCGCCATTCACATCACCGGCAACGGCACTAAATCCGATCGCGTTTTTCGCGACCCCGGACTCGAGCGAGATATCCACGAATCGTAGTTTTCCATCCTGCTTCAAACGGTTGTCCAGCAATATCTGCTGCCCGACCGACGAGATGAAAATATCGGGATCGCCGTCGTTGTCGTGGTCAAACACCAAGGGAGCAACCCCGGTTGCAAGTGTTCTTACGCCCGTCTCAACGGACGCATCCCTTAGCCTGCCCTTTCCGTCATTGAGATAAAGAAGGTTTTTGTCAGGAGCGGTCGCTATCAGATCCAGCCATCCATCACCGTTAAAATCTGCTGCAGCGGCGCCGTGCCAAACAAAGCCACCGTTTTCGGGAGTCCCGAACGCCGCTAAATTCGCGCCTACACCCGCCGGCACGGCAACTTCGGAAAACAGGTCGGTCGATGCGACCATCGAATCAAAACTCAGCAGCTCGAACGTATCGAACTGCCAATGCTTGTTCGCGGCATAACGAACGTCGGTCAGGAACGACCCGCGCGCCCATTCACGCTTGCCGTTAGTATCACGTCCTATAACATAAAACGCTATCCGCGCCTTTCCCGATGCACCGACGACGGCGGTCGGCTCTTCTGCTCCAAGCACCGCCTGAGCCTTCGGGTCGAAGTTCGCCTCCTTGACCTTGAAACGAGCGTCCTCGATCTCGGAAAAGTGGTCCAGAAAAGACGACCAGCTCGCGATGAATTCCTTTTTTGGTGTTTTTGGCTGATCCGCTGCAGCGATGATTTTTTGCAATGGCTCCCAGCCGTGAATGCCGACCCATTTGACCTGATTCCGGGTTTGAGTCGGACTGGATGGAAGTGCTTTTCCCGCCACCTGCGTGGGAAAATATTCGGCGATTAGATCAGTATCGCGGTCGCGAGCCGCTACCGAAAGCGTTAAAAGATCGTTCGCAAGCGATTCGGAAAGCTCCTCGGTTACTTCCAGGCGCTTTGTATCGCCTGGGGCTTGCGGCACCGTCTGCGCCCAAATCGGTCCTTGAAGCGCAAATATCAGGACCACCGCTTGTATTGCGTTGACGGCCTTCGCGAGTTTCTTCCTAACGTGTAATACTTGGGACATCGGGACAAATCTGGGTTGAACTGCGGATTCGACCCTTATATTAGTACAAGACTTTTGTTCGCCGCAACAACAAACCCTACATTCTACTTCGTAATATCGGGGATCATGAGCAAGCAAACAGGCGATGGAACACTCACCGTGTTCCCCGTCGCGCTTAATTTTCCCGTGCGCCTGTCAATGCCAAAGACTACAATTGAATCCGATCGCTGGTTAGCTGCCAAAAGATATGAGCCTGTCGGGTCTATCGCGAAATTTCTGGGCGTCTTTCCTCCGGTTGGGACATGTTCGATCAATTGAAATGACCCTGTTCCCGGGTCGATCCTATAAGACACGATGCTGTCATGGCCGCGATTGGATGCATAAAGGAAATTTCCATCAGGCGAAATGTGAAGATCAGCACAGGAATTCGTGCCTGCATAACTCGCTGGAATAGTCGAAAGCGTTTGCACTTCGCTCAATTTTCCAAGTTTCGCGTCGAAGTTTAGCGAGGTCACCGTCATATCGAGCTCGTTTACTACAAAAGCGAAGCGGCCGTTGGGGTGGATCTTAAAATGGCGTGGGCCTGCGCCGGGCCGGGCCATGTAGAACGGCTGGGCGCCGTTTGGCGATAGCTTGCCGGTGTTTCGGTCGAATTCGTAGATCACGACTTTGTCAGTGCCAAGATCGTTCACAAACACGAAGCGGTCCTTATCGTCCAATAACACCGAGTGTGCGTGCGGAGCTTCTTGCTGTTTCTTCGTGCCTTTGCCCTCGTGCTGTCTGACGTCGACGGAACGGCCCAGGCTGCCGTTTTTTTCTATCGGAAGGACCGCTACGTTGCCTCCTATATAATTGGCTACCAACGCGAACCTGCCATCATTGCTTATCGATATGTGGCACGGGGCCCCGCCCATGCTCGGCTGTTTGTTAAGAAAGCTCAGTGACCCGGTACTCTGATCGATCGCAAAAGCGCTGACCGCTCCGCTTTTTTGTCCCTGGTAGTCCAGGGTTTCATTGACGGCGTAAAGAAACCGCCGGCGTCGATCTATAGCCAAAAACGAGGGCTCCTCAACGCCGCTGACTACCTTATGCGCAGTAATGCGGCCGTTGCGTCCGTCAAAACGGAAAAGATAGATGCCTTCACTTTTGCTCGGCTCCGCGGTATATGTGCCGACATACAACAACATGTCTTTCGAATCTTGTGATCTAACATTGCGGATACCTGAAAGCACGGCCGCTCCTGCTCCAGCCAGCCGGAGGAACTGGCGCCGATCGAGACTCTTCTCATGCTGCATAAATAGGTGCTGAATTTGGGGAAACAAGTTCACGGGCAATAG
>DATFEW010000259.1:0-2374 GCA_035250805.1 Pyrinomonadaceae bacterium | reverse complement strand
CGGGGCGATGGCGGGTGCCGAGGTCGCGGGCGCCGAAGCCGCGCGCCATACGCCCTACGTCCGCGACACGCCGAAAATGAAACCAAACCAGCCGTGCTACTGCGGCTCCGGGAAGAAGTTCAAAAAATGCCACGGCGCAGGTGTTTAACAATTGGCTTGAAAAAAGGCAAATCGAAAGTAGTTAGGGCCGCGCATCACGGCTACTAGAGACACAAATCGGCAAACGGTACGAGGAGATCAGGGCCAGCTTCGTTATTTTCAGACTAAGCGTGAAAGGCATCGGGAGAGCCAACTTTTGTAACCCCGATGCCTGCCGCATACGGAAATGTTGCTAACCGAAAACCTAATTCAGTTCGGCCTCGGTGTCGTACCCGGAGCCGGTAATTGCTGGGCTTTCGGCTTAGGTGTCGTACCGGGTGCGGGCAATTGCGAAGATTGCGGAGGCGTAGGCTTCGGCGTCGTACCCGGGGCCGGTAATTGTGTTGCTCCCTGTGGCGGAGTTGATCCCGGGGCTGGCGCAGTGCCGCTCGGAGGTTCCCCCGGATTCGAAGGCTGCGAAGGATTTGCCGGAGCGGGCGTTGCCTGAGAGGACGTCGTCGTCGACTGTGTCGTGTTCGTATTCGAAGTGTTGGCGTTGTTCGCCCGATTATCGCGGCCGCACGAGTCACCGCACGCTGCGAGTATCAACACCGATGTGATCATTAACGAAAGAAAAATGAATCTTTTCATATGTTTCCCCTGTATTGCGTGGGCAATTCGAAAGCGACCGAATCCGTTAAACGGCCTATCGTCGCCCGTTACTGTGAGCGGATTTTTATTTTGGGGTAGACCGCAATGTTATACGCTTAACATAAACGATGTCAATGAAAAGGTTTCCGCGGGACCGGAGCCGATCTATTTATTACCTTTGATCACCGCATATTCCACTATCTGTTTTCCGGCCGGATCTACGACGGTGATCCTGTTCAGACCCTCGATCAGTTTATCGGTCGGCACGGAGAAAGAGACGCTTGTCCCTTGAGCACCCGGGATAGGTTTTGCACGTTGGACGACTGTTTGGCCATTTAGCTGGACGTTGACACTCGAGGGTCCGGTGTCATCAGTAGGAAGAAATACCTTTACAGCGACGCGCTTCGCATCGCTTGGGATCTGAAGCCGCCTCACAGGAGTGGACCCGCCGCGGATGCCGCCAGGTCGAAGGACAAGCGTTGCGATAGTCGGTACAATTGGCGCGTCGTTTGTCGGAGGCCTGGCGTTAGCCATCTGCTTGCGAACCTCGGCAAGCTCATTTTCAAGCTTGGCCCGCTGTTCGCGTTCGCTTTCCAGATCCGACGTCAGGTCGCCGCTGACGCTGCGTTCCGCTTCGAGCGTGGTTTGCAACTCGGATTCACGTCGGCGCAGTTCTTCCAACTCTGAAGCATCAGCAACCTGATCGCTTAAATTTCGATTTTGAACGATCAGGACGCCGATAGCACCCATAAGCAGCAGGCCAACCGCGGCAGCCGCAAACGCCGGCATTTTGAAGGCAAAACCAAGACGCTCATACCATGAGGCCGACTTCGATCGGATCTGGAACTCGTGGCGAACATCAGCTATGTAATTTCCGAGCGCACCGGCATTTGCGATCTTTTGTTGCCGGCCGGGAAACGACGAAAGTGAATTTCGTAATCTGCCAGCCAGATCATCGTCCAGGGAGTTCTTTGCAAAGGCGTCGACAAGCTCGTTCTCGCGTTCGGCAACCGCGTAAAAGAGATCGTCATTGCTAATTAGCCGATCTTCAAACGTCTCCCGCTCCGAATCGTCCATTTCGCCGAGGAGGTACTGATCGATTTTCACCTTTTCATTCATCGCTTGATCACCTCCCGCTGTTGGACCGATGATCTTTCGAGGCAATCATTGACGCAACGTTCAAGTTTTTCTCTGAGTCGGCAGGCACGGACCTTTAAAGCGTTGACCGTTATATCAAGCGAATCGGCGAGTCTTTTACGCGCGTGCTTGTTCTTTTCGTTCGTTTCCGTATCGTAGTAACCGATTATTATTCGGCGGTCGGTCGGATTCGGAATAGTTTCGGCCATACAGTCACGCAAGCATTCCGTTCGGCGGTCCGGTTCCTCAAAAACTGAATCGTCCGGGTCGACCGCGACCTCCGGTATGTCGTCTCCAACGGCGTCTTCCTTTTTCCGGCGACTGTGTTCGAGCCATATGAACCGTGCGACAGAAGCGGAATACGCGGGTAAATTTTCCACCGTTTCCCCCTCGGCCAGCTTTCCCGCCACCCGATCAAGCGTTCGATCGGCAAGTTCGTCTGCGTCTGATTCACTACATCCACGCCACATCAATATATGTGTCAATTTTGAGCGAAGTGTTTCATACT
>DATFEW010000234.1:0-16036 GCA_035250805.1 Pyrinomonadaceae bacterium | reverse complement strand
CCGGCAGTCCAGTGTCCTACCATCGTCGCTCAGGATCCAAATAGCCCCCATTTCCGCGCCGAGATAAGAGAGAAATGCTCGCAATATCGCCGGAGCCGCGATGGTCAGGTCGATAGACGCCGCGAGTTCGCGAGTGATGGTATGCTCGAGCGCGAGACGGGTCTGCGAACGGGTGCGCATCGCCACTTCGTCGCCCAGTTTGCGATGCGCATCTTCGATCTCAGCCGTGCGTCGGCGCACCCGATCCTCGAGATCTTCGTTTAAGGCGTCGAGAGCAGCGTTTGCCTCTTCGAGTAATGTCGCCTGCTGCTTTATTTCGCTGTGCTGTTCGTGGAGTTTCGTGAAAAACGCGACTTTGGATTTCAGTATTTCTGGCTCGAAAGGTTTCGTCAGGTAATCGACCGCACCGAGAGAATAGCCCTTGAAAACGTAGTGTTGGTCGACGCTCGTCGCGGAAATGAATATTATGGGCGTATGCTGGGTGTTTTCGCGTTGACGAATCAACTCGGCGAGTTCGAACCCATTGACACCCGGCATCTGTACGTCGAGCAGGATAAGAGCTACCTCATTCGTAAGTAGATACCGCAGAGCGTGCTCTGCGGATCTTACGAATTCCAGATGGGATCCCAGGCCGGAGAGCGTCGATTCCAATGCCAGGAGATTCTCGGGCCTGTCATCGACGATCAATACATTTTCCCGTAACATTAGATCCCTCCCTCGCCCATTTTTGACGCCCAGCGATCACTGAGCGAGCCAGATCCGAAGCAGCGACATCAACTGCTCGGTCTCGACCGGTTTTGTAATGTAGTCGGAGGCGCCTGCTTCGAGACATTTTTGACGATCACCTGTCATTGCCTTTGCGGTAACAGCAATTATTGGGACAGATTTGAATTTGCCGATCTCCCTGATTGCTTTCATGGCCTCGTAGCCATCCATTTCGGGCATCATAATGTCCATTAAGACACCGTCGATCGCAGGAGTCTTCCTCAGCATTTCTATGCCGTCTTTACCGTTCTCGGCATACACGACGTGCATTCTCTGCCGCTCGAGAACACTCGTCAACGCGAAGATATTGCGAATATCATCATCGACGATTAGAACCTTTTTACCATCCAGGCGCGGATCGATCATATTTACATGTTTGATAATATTCTTTTGTACTTCTGTCAGATCGGCGACGTCGCGATGCAGAAAGAGGGAGGTTTCGTCGACTAAGCGCTCAAGGGAATCGGCATCCTTTATGATGATCGTCTCAGCGAGCTCTCTGATACGAGCTGTTTCGCGTTTTGACAGATCTTTGCCCGTATGGACGATAACGGGAAACTCGATCGGTTCGGGTCCGTCCTTAAAACGGCCGATCAGATCCGACCATTTCATATCTGGCAGCATCAGGTCGACAATCGCGCAATCGTATCTATTCTTCCCGGCGGCCTCTAAGGATTCCGCGGCAGTACCGACTGAAGTGATCTCTATATCGTCGCCCGAGAGCAACTCCGTGATACTACTTCGCAGAACGTCGTCGTCCTCTACGATCAGGAGGCGCTTTTTCTTCCGCTCAACGAAATTTTTGAGGCCATCAAGTAGAGCCGCAAGTCGGGACCGGCTTGCAGGCTTCGCAAAGTGGCCAAACGCGCCCAGCCGCATTACTCGCTTCGGATCATCCACAGTAGAGATCACCTGGATAGGGATATGTCGCGTCGAAGGATCGTGCTTTAGCCGATCAAGTACCGCGTAACCATGCATGCCTGGAAGCATTAGGTCGAGGGTTATCGCCGTGGGCCGAAACTTCCGTGCGCTAAGAAGGGCATCCTCGCCATGTTGCGACACGAGGCATTTGAACCCTCTTTCGTGGGCAACCTCGATAAGAAGCCGCGCGAAATTATTGTCATTCTCGACGATCAGAAGCACGTTGTCGTCCGGACCGATCTCCCCCATATCGTCGCGGACATTCACGTGAACCATAGACTCATCTTGGTCGATGTAGACTTGCTGCGAAAGTGAGATCAAGCTAGAGCGTCTGCCTTTTTCCTGAATTCCTTCACTAGATTTCTGATCAGAAGTCGACGGGGCGAGTGCCTCCGGATTGTAGCTTTCGGGCAGGTAGAAGGTGAAGGTACTGCCTTCGCCAGGTCGGCTCTCAAGAACGATCTCGCCTCCCAGCAGACGCGCGATCTCGCGGCTGATGGAAAGCCCCAGGCCGGTACCGCCATATTTACGGCTCGTTGTGCCGTCCTCTTGTTGAAATGCCTCGAAAATCAGCTGTTGTTTGTCTTCAGCAATGCCGATCCCTGTATCACTGACTCTGAATGCTACCACCCGGGAGGCCCTGCTGAGATTGGGATTGTCCGGGCTCCAGCCAACCTTCTCCAGACCTACCGTAACCGAAATTTTTCCGTGCTGGGTGAACTTGAAAGCATTTGAAAGCAGGTTCTTTAGCACTTGTCGGAGCCGCTTTACGTCCGTTTGCATTCGGTCAGGTAAGTTATTTCGGATATTGACCTCTAGCTGGAGACCTTTATCGGTCGCTATCTGACGGAAATTCCTCTCGATATCGTCACGAAGATCCGTAAACAGCACATCGCTGATCTCGACGCCCATATTGCCGGATTCGATTTTCGAGAGGTCCAAGATCTCGTTGATCAGCGCTAGAAGGTCCGCCCCCGATGAGTGGATCGTCTCGGCAAACTCCACCTGTTTCTCGGTAAGAGTGTTATCGGGATTTCCCGCTAACATCTTCGAAAGAATGAGCATGGAATTGAGAGGAGTTCGAAGTTCGTGAGACATATTTGCCAGAAACTCCGATTTGTATTTGGAGCTAAGTGCAAGCTGTTTGGCTTTGTCCTCAAGTGCGGTGCTTGCCAACTCGATTTGGCGATTTTTCTGCTCTACCTCGTTTTTTTGCTCTGAAAGCAGGCGAGCCTTTTCCTCGAGCTCCTGGTTCGTCTTCTGCAGTTCTTCTTGCTGCCGCTTCAGCAGATCTTCCGACGTCTGAAGCGATTGTGCCTGGAACTCTAATCGCCTGTTGGTTTCCTGTAACTCGGCCTGTCCGGCTTGTAATTCATGAGCAAGCGACTGCGACTGGACCAGCAACTCCTCGGTTCTCATGTTTGCCTCGATCGTATTAATGACGATACCGATCGATTCAGTGAGCTGGTCGAGGAATCCGAATTGGATCTCGTTGAATTCGGTGAAAGAGGCAAGTTCGATCACGGCCTTGACCTGACCTTCGAAAAGCACAGGAAGCACGACAATATTGGCAGGCGTCGCTTCACCCAACCCCGAGTTTATTTTGACGTAGCCGGCAGGCGGATTCTTTACAATTATCCGCTCCTTTTCGACAGCGCATTGTCCAACGAGGCTTTCGCCCAGTTGAAATTCCGTCGCTATCGATTTACGCTTGCGGGCCGCGTAACTGGCCAGAAGCTTGAGAACCGTATCGTCCTGGGAGGTGTCGGTGATGTAGAAAACTCCGTGTTGCATCTCGACGAGGGGGGCCATTTCGGAGAGAATAAGCCGGGCAACTGTGAGAAGGTCTCGCTGGCCCTGCAGAAGCCGCGTGAATTTTGCAAGGTTGGTCTTAAGCCAATCCTGCTCGGTATTCTTCTGCGTCGTTTCTCGGAGATTCCGTATCATCTCGTTGACGTTATCCTTCAGGAACGCCACCTCCCCAGAAGCGTCAACAGTGATCGAACGCGTCAGATCGCCTTTCGTTACGGCTGTCGCAACGTCGGCCATGGCTCGCACCTGGTTAGTAAGGTTTGCGGCGAGCTGGTTCACATTATCCGTTAGATCGCGCCATGTACCCGACGCCCCGGGCACGCTGGCCTGACCGCCGAGTTCGCCTTCGATCCCCACCTCGCGGGCAACCGTTGTGACCTGATCGGCAAACGTTGCGAGCGTGTCCGTCATCGCGTTTATAGTGTCGGCAAGCTCGGCAATCTCGCCTAGCGCCTCCACCTCGAGCTTGCGGTTAAGGTTGCCGTTTGCGACGGCGGTCACCACGCGGGCGATTCCGCGCACTTGGGTCGTCAGGTTCGACGCCATAAAGTTGACATTGTCGGTGAGATCTTTCCAAACCCCGGCGACGCCCTTCACCTGTGCCTGTCCGCCGAGCTTACCCTCAGTACCGACCTCGCGTGCGACACGCGTGACCTCAGAAGCGAAGGAGTTGAGCTGGTCGACCATTGTGTTGATCGTTACCTTGAGCTCAAGTATCTCGCCGTGTACATCGACCGTGATCTTCTTAGACAGGTCGCCGTTCGCCACGGCAGTCGTGACCGCGGCGATGTTGCGAACCTGCGACGTTAGATTGGACGCCATGAAGTTGACATTTTCGGTCAAATCCTTCCAAGTTCCCGAAACGCCTTTGACCTGCGCTTGTCCTCCAAGCTTTCCCTCCGTGCCCACCTCGCCCGCCACGCGCGTGACCTCGGATGCGAACGACGAAAGCTGATCCACCATTGTATTGATGGTGTTCTTAAGCTCAAGGATTTCGCCCTTGACGTCGACCGTGATCTTTTTGGAAAGATCGCCATTAGCTACGGCCGTGGTCACATCCGCGATGTTGCGCACCTGCGATGTGAGGTTCGACGCCATAAAGTTCACGTTATCGGTGAGATCCTTCCATGTACCGGAAACGCCCGAAACAACAGCTTGTCCGCCCAACTTTCCTTCCGTACCCACTTCGCGGGCGACGCGAGTAACCTCGGACGCAAACGAGGACAACTGGTCTACCATCGTGTTTATCGTGTCCTTCAGTTCGAGTATTTCGCCCTGGACGTCGACGGTGATTTTCTTCGAAAGGTCTCCGTTCGCCACGGCTGTCGTAACAGCCGCAATATTGCGGACCTGCGAGGTGAGGTTGGAGGCCATGAAATTGACGTTGTCGGTAAGATCCTTCCACGTACCGGAAACGCCCTTAACTTGTGCCTGGCCGCCCAACTTTCCTTCCGTTCCTACCTCGCGAGCGACGCGTGTCACCTCCGAGGCGAACGAGTTGAGCTGGTCCACCATTGTGTTAAGCGTGTTTTTTAGTTCAAGGATCTCGCCGCGAACGTCGACGGTGATCTTCTTCGACAAGTCGCCGTTTGCCACGGCGGTAGCGACCTCTGCGATATTGCGAACCTGGCCGGTAAGGTTGCTGGTCATCAGGTTGACGTTGTCCGTCAGGTCCTTCCAAACACCGCCTACGCCTTCGACCTCGGCCTCGCCGCCGAGCTTTCCTTCGGTTCCGACCTCACGCGCCACGCGGGTCACTTCCGAAGCGAAGGACGAGAGCTGGTCGACCATCGTATTGATCGTATCCTTGAGTTCAAGGATCTCGCCTTCAACGTCGACGGTGATCTTTTTCGAGAGGTCGCCGTTCGCTACAGCGGTGGTCACTTCCGCAATATTCCTCACCTGGCCGGTGAGGTTATTGGCCATTTGGTTTACGTTATCGGTAAGGTCCTTCCACGTTCCCGAAACGCCTTTCACTTCGGCCTGGCCCCCAAGCTTACCTTCGGTTCCAACTTCGCGGGCTACACGCGTGACCTCCGACGCGAATGACGAGAGCTGATCCACCATCGTGTTGATGGTGTTCTTCAGCTCAAGGATTTCGCCTTTAACATCGACGGTGATTTTTTTCGATAGGTCGCCGTTCGCAACCGCCGTGGTCACCTCTGCGATGTTACGAACCTGGCCCGTGAGATTCGACGCCATCAAGTTCACATTTTCGGTAAGGTCCTTCCACGTACCGGAAACGCCTTTGATCTGCGCTTGTCCGCCGAGCTTGCCCTCAGTACCGACTTCGCGTGCCACGCGGGTCACTTCCGACGCGAACGCTCCGAGCTGGGCGACCATTGTGTTCACAGTTCTGCCCGTTCGCAGGAATTCTCCCTTTAACGGCCGATCGTCGATCTCGAGATGAAAGTTCTGAGAGAGATCCCCCTGGGCAACCGCGCCGATCACCCGGGCGACCTCGGTAGTCGGCCTCGCCAGATCCGTGATAAGAGCGTTGACCGAACTTATGCATGATTCCCAGCCGCCTCCGGCGTTGTTCATAACAGCCCGCTCGGTGATCTTACCTTCCCTTCCAACGACGTCGCTGATGCGGCCAAGTTCGGACGTAAGTGTTTGATTCTTGTCGATGATCTCGTTGAGCTTTTCGTATATATCGCCGACAATTCCCTTCTCTGATGGCAGGCGGCCGGAAAAATCCCCGTCGCTGACAGCTGTCAGGATAGCAAGTAATTGATCTGGCTCGACGTACGATGAATCGGTGGCGCCCTTCGAACCCTCGTTTTCGGCACCGTTGAGAGAGCTGCGTGCGGCCTTTTTCGCGGACACTCTAGGCATACATTTCTCCTAAGCTTTATGGACATTTGATGGGATACAGACAGTCGGCATTCAAGAGACAAGACGCACCTGTTCGATCTAAACAGTTATTATAGGATTGCCGTGAAGGAGAAGCTAGAAGAATTTCGCCACACTTTGCTTAACCTGGGATTTGATCTTGATTTGTAAGGTTTGCCAATACGGTCGTTCTTTTACAAAAGACTCTCAACTATATCTCAGGTGTAAAGGGTGTTCTGTCGGATGGATCTTGAAGATGTGACGGGAAACCTTAGATTGACCAAAATCGGGATCGAGTTCTGATCTATCCGTCGAGGTACTTCTTTAGCGTAGGAGCGAACTCGGTCATAAAGGACGTCTTGCTAAAGACCTCGTTGAAGCCTGCATTCAACACCTCATCTTCGATTCCGTCAGTGTACGATGACACGCACAAGATAGGGATCTCAGAAGTTTGCGGTTGCGAACGAAGATCGCGTGTAAGATTAATGCCGTTTACTTCCGGCAGGGCCAGATCCACAAGTATCAGGTCCGGAGCCTCGTCGCGTGCCTTGTCGAATCCCTCAAGCGCCCCGGTCGCCACGACTGCTTCATATCCTTCGTATTGGATGAGCAGCTTCAAAGACTCACCAATATCCAAAGAATCTTCTATGATAAGCACTTTTTTCGGCATCTGGGTTCGAACGTAGAAACTAGATAAATAGGGTAAACGCGAGGATTCTAGCAGATTATCGTGCCGCACGCATCTTTGCGGAGTTATCCCCTTAATACTGTTACCGTGATTTGACTATCATAACGAGCGGTTGCGCGAAGTGGCAGTTTAGTCTTTGACTTTACAGCGATTTAACGTTAAATACGGGATGAATGTTGCTTGGCGTACAGTTCACCAATGATTAAGGGAGGACTATCGTTATGCCCATCCATAAATGGGGGTTCCATGAGCAAAATGATATTAGTCGTCGATGATGAAAGTGATTCGCGAGAGTTGCTTAAGACTTACCTTAAGACGAGCGGGTTCGATGTTTGTGTGGCGGAGGACGGATATGAAGCCGTGCAGAAAGCACTTGAAGAACGTCCTGATTTAGTGATCATGGATATGGCCATGCCTCTGGTTGACGGAATCAATTCGACCCGGACAATGCGGCAGCACGACGAGCTCCGGGAAACGCCCATCATTGCTCTGACTGGCTTTGGATCATTCTATACGCCAAGAGCGTTTGATGCTGGCTGCACAGAAGTCTTGCATAAACCCGTAGATCTTCTACGTCTCGGTTCTATAGTTACAGAACACTTGGGACATTAACTGGATTACGGGCGAGTGAATCGACAAAGTCCCTTCACCGGCTTCAGCATAAATATAATCCGTACAACCCTTTGCGTGACAGCAGAGGCATTTACGACTTGTTCGATCAATGTCGGTTTGATCCAGGTCTCCCTGAACCGTGATCAGGTCAATATTTCGAGACGGGTTCGAATGACGGGTTCCCTGGATGTTACGGTATTCCAATATACAAAACGGGAAGTCGTTTCTATGCGATTCTAATTATTGAGCCGAGATATCTAATGCCGAGAGCTTCGCAAAATACGCCCGTGGTCTTGTTATTGGGCAAGCGTGCGGGGGACAAGCGTGGAAAGGACCTGGATCCGATCGACGAATGGCTTGCGGACAGTCGTTATACAACGTTAGAGGCGGCGGACGTGTTTCAAGTACTTGAGCAGCTTTCCGACTTTACCGTTCGCGAGAGGCCCGATCTTGTTTTCGTTCATGTCGATTCGATGGCGAGCGACCTCTCAGCCTTGCGAAAGCTCACGAAAACGAGTGCCTATGAGCCGGCCGTTCCGATCATTACTTTCGGCACCGACGAGGCGCGGAGAGATCCCAATTTAACATTTACCAGGTTAGCGGAACAGCTCGATAGGTTTATTCCTCAACGGTACAAAGCGGCGGAACGGGATGCCTGATCTTCGCGCGGTCGGCGCTCTTTCCTATACGAATCCGGTTTATCCAAGATCTTTTCCCGATCCGTTCGTACTAAAATTCTGCGGCGAGTATTTCGCCTTCTGCACCGGCTTCGCGGGTGACGGAAATGTGTTCGGTGTGCTCCTATCCACGGATCTCGTAAACTGGCACGAGTGCGGGGGAGCTATGAAACCGCTTGAGTCTTCCCCGCCGCTTTACTGGGCGCCAGAGGTTACATACGACAACGGAAAGTTCTACCTTTATTACAGCGCGGGTAATGAGATTCTTATGGAGCTGCGGGTGGCGGTTTCTGAACGACCCGACGGCGGATATATCGACTGCGGCCGGCGACTCACGGCCGAAGACTTCGCGATCGACCCCCACATCTACGTCGATGAAGACGGAGCAAAATATCTTTTTTACGCCACGGACTTTCTTGAGCATACTCATATCGGTACCGGAACCGTTGTTGACCGCATGCTCGATTGGCTAACGCCGGCCGGCGATCCGCGGCCGGTAACGCGCGCGATGTATGACTGGCAGGTGTACGATCCGGAGCGAAAAGAAAAGGGCGGTGTCCGCTGGCACACGGTCGAGGGACCATCAGTGTTAAAGCGAAAGGATCTGTACTACGAGATGTTCAGCGGGGGCAATTGGCAAAACACGACCTATGGTGTGAGTTTTGCAGTGTCAGACACGATACGGCGAGACGATGAGTGGCAGCAGTTTTCCGATGGCGAGAGAGTTCTCCCGATACTCCGAACAATTCCCGGCGTGATCATAGGTCCAGGCCATAACTGTGTCGTTCGCGGACCTAACAATCGCGAGCTGTATTGCGTCTATCATCGCTGGACCGGTAACGAGCGTGTAATGGCGATCGACCGGATGGATCACGCGGGTGACCGGCTGTTCATTTCCGGAGCGACGCATACACCGCAACTCGCGCCTTTTGCGGCGACTTTCTCTGAGAAATTTCGATCCAATGTTCTCTCGAAAAAAGATCTTGGAATGGCCGGTCCCTGGTCTTTCGGATCAACCGGTGCCGTAGTAACCAGCACCGGCCATAGGGCGGCTATTCGACCGCGGTGCCTCCCGGGAAGCTTTTTGTGCGAGGTGAGTTGGGCGTGCATAGATCCGATCAACCCGTCCAGCGAACTTGGCATTCTGTTCAGAGCCGGCGATTCAGAAGCAATACTTTCATTTTCGCTCGGAAGCAACACGGCGACGTTAACGTTTCGAGGGGACACTGATCGACATACCGTGTCTGCCATTCCCGACGGTTTCATTTGGTCCGCCGTGCACTTATTTCGAATAGAGGCCGATGGGAACCGCGTAGAGGTTCGACTTGACTCGTTACCGCTCGGCTTCGATCTATCGTTCCCGCACGCCATCACGGCCTTTGAACTTTTTTTTAACGATCAGTCGGTCGCGGTGAGATCTTTTGAATTGACCAACGGCTTCGAAGAACTCTTCCAGCACGACGGAACGCTTGCTAATGGCTGGAAAATGGAACCCGGCGCCGTCGCCCACATTCGCGACGGTGAATTTGTGACGGAACGGCAAAAGGAGTTTTCGCTTGGTCGGGAAAACCTTTCGCTCCTCGATCTCGAGTTTGCAGTGAATGTTAGGATGCCGGAGCAAGCGAGCCGAGCCGGCCTCATTTTACAGGCCCGCGGAATGAATGTGTTCCGTATGATGGTTGATGCAGAAAAGCGAAGCGTCGAGATTTCAGACGGCTCGACCCACGATCTACCGCAGTCGATCGATCTCACCCGGTATCACCAGCTAAGAGTGGTAAAAATAGGACGGCACGCACATTACTTCTTCGATGATTCCTATCTCGGTATGGCTGGTGTGGCGGACATCGAAGCCGAGCCGCGGTTTACGGCCGTCGGAACGGGGTTTGCGGTCGAGATGATCCGAGTGACAGCAATTTAACTTCGGATTTTGAAAAATCATTTCCACACGTTTAACATCATCTGTGTTCCGAACCGCCGTGAACACTCTTCCGCTCGTAGTTAGGAAAAACACTCTTGAGAAAGCAAAAGATAGTAAAAGCCAAGGCCGGACAATTTCTTTGGGCGGCCGGCATCGAGAATACATTCGTGCCGCAGGTGCGGTCTGGCCATCGTGCGCTCGATGAATACGAACTGATCGGCCATTACAAACACTGGCGCGAAGACCTCTCACTCGCTCGGGAACTCGGCCTTGGCTCAATGCGCTGGGGAGTGCCCTGGTACAGGGTCGAGCCCGAGCCGGAAAAATTTGACTGGAGCTGGACGGACCAAGTTATTCCATTCATGGTGGAGAAACTCAAGATCCTGCCGATCATTGATCTGATGCATTACGGCTGCCCCTTCTGGCTTGAGAGAGAGTTCGCCAACAAGGACTATCCTCAATATGTCGCGCGTTACGCCGCGGCGTTTGCTATGCGATATAAGGATCTGATCTCGTGGTACACGCCGCTGAACGAGCCCATCATCAACGCCCTGATGTGCGGGATGCGCGGTCTATGGCCGCCTTATCTAAAGGGCGAGAAGGGCTATATTCGGATAATGCTCCAACTGGCGCGCGGCATTATTCACACCGTGAAGGCGTTGAAGCAGATCGATCCGTTTTCGGTGATGGTCCACGTCGAAGCATCGGGTCTCACCCGCACCGCTCGTGAGGATCTTGCCGCGGTAGCTCGCGAGGAGAAGTTCCGCGGCTACTTGTGTTACGACCTTGTGTCGGGCCGATTGACGCACGATCACGTATTGTTCGCATGGCTTGTGCGCAACGGCGCTTCACCTGACGTCCTTGAAGAGATCGCTCGCAATCCAGCCGACTTGGACGTTCTGGGCCTGAATTTCTATCCGCAGTGGTCTACTAAATTACTCTACATCGACAAGCGTGGCCGCCTGGCATTCAGCGAAACCGAGCCCGAGGGCGACGGTTTTAAGGAGCTGATCACCCATTATCACGAACGCTACAATGTTCCGATCATGATCACGGAGACGAGCGCGGTCGGTAGCGATGAGATACGCCAGCGATGGCTCGAATCGTCTGTATCGATGATCCGCGATCTGCGCAGCGGCGGAATCCCGGTCATTGGCTATACTTGGTTCCCGCTATTTACGATGATCGACTGGCGGTACAGGTTCTCAACTGAGCCGGCTGAGAGCTTTCATCTCGAACTTGGCCTCTACAGGCTGAACCGCGAGCGCAGCGCGCAAAGATGGCAGGCGACGCCCCTCGTAGATCAGATCCGGAGTTACATTCACGATCCCGAACGTTCCATCGGCAATATCGCGGAAACTCAAAGTGTAACCTCTGACGCGCCGTTAGCCGTTTGAAAGACGTAGAATTCGGGGGTCAACCCGAATTTTGCAGTGTATTCCGTCTCGCATTTCTCGCGAAGCTCGCCCACAGATTCTTTGCGAACGAGATTGACCGTGCAGCCCCCGAATCCGCCGCCTGTCATTCGCGCTCCATACACACCATCAACAACGCGGGCCGTTTCCACAAGAGCGTCCAGTTCAGCGCAACTCACCTCGTAATCATCGCGAAGCGATCGATGCGATTCGGACATCAGACGACCTGCCAGTACCAGATCGTGCCGCTTGAACGCGCTGGCCGCGTCGAGTGTTCGACTGTTCTCCGAAATCACATGCCTGCACCGTCTGAGCATGACCGATGGCAACAGGTTGGCGTTCTCCTCGAGTTGATCCGGCCTCACGTCACGAAGCGACTTGATGTCTGGTAAACGCCTGCTAAGCAATCGTACGCCTTCTTCGCATTCTTCCCGCCGCCTGTTATATTCGCTCGATGCGAGAGTATGCTTTACCTTTGTGTCGAAACCGACGACGGCGGTTCCAGCACTCTCGAATGGGATGTACTCCAATTCGAGCGAACGGCAGTCCATAAGCAACGCGGATCCGGCCTTTCCAAAAACGGCCGCGAACTGGTCCATCAGACCCGAGTTGATCCCGACGAATTTATGCTCGGCCTCCTGTGCAGCAAAAGCGAGTTCCCTGCCGTCCATGCGAACACCATTCAACGCAAGTACTGCATATCCGACGGCTGTCGCCATCGCTGCTGACGACGATAGCCCCGCGCCTATCGGAACGGTAGATGCGATGCAGAGATCAGCGCCACCCAGTGCCAAACCAGACCGTCTTGCTGCGCTGCGCATAACACCCTCGATGTGGTCCGCCCAATTCCCACGCCTCGTAACCGGGGGCGCCGACATATCCAGCGACAAAGATTCATCGAGATCCAGCGAATATGCATTAACGGTCGAATCCACTCGAGCCGCTCCGGCCACCGTGACCCGGCGATCTATCGCAAAAGGCATTACGAATCCTTCGTTATAATCGGTATGCTCCCCTATAAGATTCACGCGACCCGGAGCCTGGAAGAATCGGGGCTTTGTACCAAACCGGCTTCGAAACACTCGTTCGAGATTTTCTATTTTTTCTTCCATTCGACGGGCTCGACAAGATCACGCAACTCGGCGGCCTTCGCCTCCGGCAACGTATCGTTTATAAACATCCCCGCCCCCGTCTCGCTGCCGGCGAGGTATTTCAGTTTTTCGGCAGTTCGCATCGGCGGATAAAACTCGATGTGGAAGTGATAGTCGCCGTAAGGCCCGGAGTTAGACGGGCGCTGGTGAATTGCCATGATGTACGGGAACGGCCGGTTGAACCGACAATCGAACGCCCCGAGGATCTGCTTAAGTATGGACGCGAGAGCGCGCTCCTCGTCCCCATCGAAATCGGTTATTGCCTGTATGTGCCGCTTGGACGTAATGTGGACCTCGTAAGGATATCGTGCGAAAAATGGGATGTAGGCGGTGAATAATTCATTCTCGGCAATGATCCGCTTTGCAAACGCTCTTTCCTTTTCGAGGATGTCGCACAAGAGGCATCGCCCGTTTTCCTCAAAGTATTCGCTGGTCTGTTTTAACTCCTTGGCAACAACGGGCGGAATGAACGGGTAAGCATATATCTGTCCATGCGGGTGATGCAGAGTGACGCCGACCGCTTCGCCTTTGTTTTCAAAAATGAAAACATACTTCACAAACGCGTGTTTCTCGAGCTGTTCGAACCGATGACGCCAGACACGAACAAGCTTGTATATCTGCTCGACGGGTTCGGCAGCTAGCGAAGTTTGGTGGTCGGGCGAGTACAGCACCACCTCGCAAACGCCGATCGCCGGTTCGACGTTGTAAAACCCATCTGGTTCTATCGCGGGAAATTCGGGATTTTGCCTGAGGCTTGGAAATTGATTCTCAAAAGCGACAATGTCATAAACCGGTTCTGGCACCTCGGTCGGAAAGCTTCCCCCTTTCGTCGGGCACAACGGACAATAATCCGCTGGCGGAAGAAACGTCCGGTCTTGTCGATGGGTCGCCGTGGCCAGCCATTCGCCCAACAGCGGATTAAAACGCAGTTCAGACATCTTTCCTTTGTTCTTTTATTGTTGGTGCCCGGATCAGCTCATCCTCATCCCCGAATGTGTAGAAGACCATGTAACGCCCATCCGAGAGCGTGATCTCCCGAACGTTCATCTTTTCAGTTTCATTATCGTTCGTCTCATCAGCCATCGTTTTTCGCAGCCGAAGCATTATGCTGTTGCTGCATCCACCTCCAAGCCGATCCGATCATTATGTGAAGGTCCTGGAATTCGGGCGTCCATCCCAAGTCGGATCTGATCCGATCAGAACTCGCGATCAAAACCGCTGGATCGCCGGGCCTTCGATCAGAAATACGTGTCGGGATCTTCATACCGGTCACCCGTTCGGCTGCGGCGATCACTTCGCGTATCGTATGACCTTCCCCGCCCCCCAGGTTATAGATCGCGCTTCGAGTTTCGAGAACGTCCAGCGCCTTGACGTGCGCTCTGGCGAGATCGATAACGTGAATGTAGTCGCGAACGCACGTTCCGTCCCGAGTCGGGTAGTTGTCACCGTATATTTCGGCCACCTCTCGCGCGCCGGCTGCTGTCTGCAGTACGATCGGGATCAGGTGTGTTTCGGGATCGTGGAGCTCTCCGCATCGCTCTGAAGCACCGGCCGCATTGAAGTAACGCAAGCTCGCGAAACGGATCCCATAGGCTTTGTCGTAGTTTTTCAACGCGATCTCGAAGGCTAGTTTTGTATCTCCATATGCATTCGTAGGAGCGGTCCGATCGGTTTCATCGATCGGCTGCTTTTCAGGCTCGCCGTAAACGGCCGCAGTCGAGGAAAATACTATCTTCGACACACCGCAGTCGCGCATCGAGTCGAGCAGCGAAAGGCCGGCGACGACATTATTGGCGTAATACTTTGCCGGCTCCAGCACTGATTCGCCCACAAGCGAATACGCTGCCATATGGATGACCGCTCCGATCCGGGCCTCACGAATGGTTCTGGTCAGCAACTCTCGATCCAGAAGATCGCCTTCGACAAAAACGGCCTTTGGAGGTACCATTTCGCGGTGCCCTTTTACAAGATTGTCGTAAACGACCGTGTTATGACCCGCATGCAGCGTTTCTTCAACGACGACGCTTCCTATATAACCGGCTCCGCCGGTAACTAGAACATTCATTTCACTCGCTCAACTTCAAACGCACCGACCCGTTCTTGCAACTCTAAACTACAAAACAGAAACTAAAAGCAGACCCGATATGCCGTTTAATAGTTTTTTCATGGGAGGGTTCGAATGCTCGACCCACCGAGATGCGGTCGGGCGGCGATTAGATCTCATTGCGTCCACGCGCCATGATGAATTTGCTGAACAAGATTATCAAAGGCTTCGGAATATTAACATCACCTGTTGCCGCGACGGACTGAGATGGCATTTGATCGAAACGGAACCGTTCCGTTACGATTTCGCCAGTGTCAAGAACCAGATCGCGGCCATAAGAAAAACCGGCGTCCACGTGGTCTGGGATTTTTTCCATTACGGTTTTCCCGACGACGTCGACATTTTCGGCGAGTATTTCATCGAACGCTTCGCCGCGTTTTCGCGCGCTGCCGCGGAGTTTCTTACATCCGAACTCGGCGGCAACCTTTTTGCCTGCCCGGTCAACGAGATCTCATTTTTCTCGTGGGCCGCCGGCGAGGTGGGCAGGTTCTACCCTTGTGTGCGTCGGCGAGGGAATGAACTTAAACGTCAACTCGTTCGCGCTTCGACGGCGGCAACGTGCGCGATCAAATCGGTATCACCGGCATCTGTGTTCATCGCCACTGATCCCGCGATCCACGTCGTGTCAAAGAGCGGATCCCAAGACCGTCTGCTCGCTGCCGAGAGATATCGTCTCGCACAGTTCGAAGCGTTCGATATGCTGATCGGCCGAAAGTACCCCGAGTTAGGCGGTTCGCCCGATCTTGTCGACGTCATCGGTCTCAATTACTACTTTCACAATCAATGGCATTTTCCGAATCGTGTAAAGATCGCGCGTGGAAACGACCTTTACCGCCCATTGAGCGAGATACTTGTCGAATACCATGAGCGATACGATAAGCCGATCTTGATCGCCGAGACCGGTATCGAAGATGATGAGCGCCCGAGTTGGTTTCGCTACGTCTGCGAGCAGGCTGCGATCGCCGAACGGCGAGGTGCCGATATCAACGGAATATGCTTGTATCCGATCGTTAATCATCCTGGTTGGGCGGATGATCGTCATTGCCGTAACGGCCTTTGGGACTATTGCGATGAGAACGGCCATCGTGAGATCTACGAGCCACTCGCATCCGAGATCCGATATCAGCTTAGTTTGCTC
>DATFEW010000209.1:0-2751 GCA_035250805.1 Pyrinomonadaceae bacterium | reverse complement strand
CGATGTAGTCGCGTTCGGCCTGCGACGCCTTTGGCGCAAGGGCAAATGCCTTTTGCAGATTCGTGTACGCCTCCGCCAACGCTGCCTCGTCAGCAGTGACGTTGTAGTTCGAGCCCAGGCCCAACGAGATCCCCCAAAATGCCATCGCGAGATTCGGATCAAGTTCGGCTGCGTGCTTGAATGAATTTATTCCTTCGGCGTGATTGAAAGCGTACAGATACGCGAGTCCCTGATTGAAAAATTTCTGCGCCTCGGCGTTCTTCGTAGAAACCGGATGCTCGATACTCCCAAGTCCGTCCTCTAGCCAAACTTTTGGCTTCTCAGTTCCATTGTTTGAACTGTGGCCGTGCTGCGCAAACAAGACCGAGGTTAAGACAAGGATCAAAATTAATACTTTCATATGTTTTCTCCCACCGGGCATTCTTCGCCCGAGTTTATCCCACCAGCCTAACCTGAGGCTGTCTCCAAACTCTTTAGAACGTTATTAGAAAGTTATGAAATATATCAGAAGGTTCCCAGACCTTCCTGCAATTAATGACGAAAAAGCACCGCAAAAACGGACAAGGATTTGCACAATTGGTCGCTTTACCCGTAAATTTATAGCGCAAATCCGAAGAAAAGCAAGGAAACATGAAACCAAAAAGTATCACAGCCGCGATTATTTCTGTTTTTATTACGGTTAGCCTCTCGGGACAAAATCGGAGGCCAGATCCCGAGATCCAGAAAATGGTTCGTGGGGTTTCCGCGAAGAATATCGAGGCATCGATCCGGAAGCTTGTGTCGTTTGGCACACGAAATACACTTTCCGAGCAAAACAATCCGACCCGCGGCATCGGCGCCGCCCGCGACTGGATCTTTGCGCAGATGGAAAAGATCAATGCCGACTGTGGCGGCTGCATGACGGTTGAAAAGCAAAGTTTCGTGCAGCCAAAGGCCAACCGCATCCCGGAACCGACCACGCTCACCAACGTGATCGCGACACTTAAGGGCACGACGAACCCGGAGAGGTACTACGTTGTCTCCGGGCATTACGACTCAATGTGCTCTTCGCCGACGAATGCGACCTGTGATGCACCGGGAGCGAACGACGACGCATCGGGGACAGCGGCTGTGATCGAGCTGGCTCGGGTAATGTCAAAGCGAAAATTCGACGCGACGATCGTCTTCATGGCCGTGCCGGGTGAGGAGCAGGGGCTGCTGGGTGCAACATATTATGCGGAGCAGGCGAAACAGAAGGTGATCGACATTGAAGGTATGTTTACGAACGACATCATCGGCGGCGTGACGACGATGAAAAACTCGCCAAACCGCAACAGGGTCCGCGTTTTTTCCGAGGGCGTGCCTTCAAATGAAACCGAGCAGCAGGCTGCCATCCGGCGAAGCGTCGGCGGAGAGAATGATTCAGCGTCGCGGCAACTCGCGCGTTATGTAAAAGAACAGTCAGATCGATACCTGAAAAATTTTAAGGTTTGGATGATCTATCGCCGAGATCGTTACGGCCGCGGTGGTGATCATATTCCGTTTCTCGAACGCGGGTTTACGGCCGTTCGTGTTACCGAAGTAGATGAAGATTACACGCACCAGCACCAGAACGTCCGTACCGAAGGTGGCGTTTTCTATGGCGATACGCCGGAATTCGTAGACTTCAATTACGTCGCGAATGTTGCGCGAATTAACCTGATCGCCCTCGCTAGTTTGGCCTCCGCCCCGGCTCGCCCAAAAAATGTGACGATGGTGAACCGCCTGAACAACGACACCGAGCTCAAATGGGACGCTAACAAGGACGCCGACATCGCCGGATATGAAGTGGTCTATCGCGACACGACGGCCGCCGAATGGACGAATACTATACCGGCCGGAAATGTACTTACCTATATCGTAAAGAGCAAGTCCAAGGACAATTACTTTTTTGGTGTTCGTGCCGTGGACACGGCTGGAAACAAAAGCCCGGTTACATACCCGCGGCCGGTGCGATAGAGAGCAGACCGCGTCTCGCGAACGGTCCCAACTTGAATATACGATTCTCACCTCTCATATCTCACTCTCATTTCTCATATATTTTGAGAGCCCGTTGACCCTTATCGTTCAAACTAATAAACTTCTTTCGTGACGCCAGATACCGCAGCCGACCCACAGATCTTACAAAAACACGAACCGACGGGCCCGGGAGACCTTCCCGAGCAGCCGCTGGTCGTTATCGAGCCGAGCCGCGGCAGCAACCCGATCGCATTCGGGGACCTATGGCAATATCGAGACCTTTTTTACATTCTGACGCTGCGGGACATCAAAGTCCGATATAAGCAGACTCTGCTGGGTGCAACGTGGGCGGTGATCCAGCCGCTGTTCACAATGATCATTTTCTCGCTCTTCTTTGGTCGGCTGGCGGGGATGCCCTCAGACGGGATCCCATATCCGCTCTTTGCGTTCGCCGGACTTTTGCCGTGGACATTCTTTTCGAACGCTGTAACGAACAGCGGCAATAGCCTTGTCGGCAGCGCGAACCTGATAACGAAGGTCTACTTTCCGAGGATGATCATTCCGATGGCAGCGGTCGCCTCGGGCCTTCTCGATTTCTTGATCGCGTTCGGCATGCTGATCGTGCTGATGCTCTGGTACGGTGTTGTGCCCACGATAAATATTCTTGTCGTGCCGTTGCTTGTCCTGATGACGAGTCTTCTGGCCATTGGCTGCGGTATGTGGATGTCCGCCTTGAACGTAAAGTATCGCGACATACGTTATGCGCTGCCGTTT
>DATFEW010000177.1:0-3509 GCA_035250805.1 Pyrinomonadaceae bacterium | reverse complement strand
ATCGCACGTTTCTGATGCGGGCCGAAAAGGTCGGCAGCGAAACGCTTCTTGCACAGATCGTGAAAATGGTCGGCGAGGCCCAGCGCTCGCGGGCGCCAATACAGCGACTTGCAGACATTGTGTCTTCCTATTTTGTTCCGGCGGTCATCGTCATTGCCACGATAGCGTTCGTTGTTTGGTTAATATTGGGAAGCCCAGCGTACGCGGTTGTCGCCGCAGTTTCCGTGCTTATTATCGCCTGCCCGTGCGCCCTCGGCCTCGCAACACCGATGTCGATAATGGTGGGCACGGGCCACGGGGCAAAGAACGGTGTGCTCGTCAAGAAAGCCGAGGCTTTGGAAACTCTCGAAAAAGTAAATACGATCGTGGTCGATAAAACGGGTACCCTGACCGAGGGAAAACCGTCTGTACAAGATATCGTCGGAACCAATGGTTTCGTAATGAATGAAGTTCTGGGAGCTGCGGCATCCTTGGAATCGTTTAGCGAACATCCGTTGGCCGCCGCCGTTCTGGCGCAGGCTAATGCGCTCGGTTTACGAGTCGATCCCGCGACCGACTTTACCTCGATCACCGGTCAAGGCCTGAAGGGAGTGGTAAACGGAAAACGTGTGATCGTTGGCAACCGGGGCGCCGTTGCACAGGCTTATTCGAATTTGCCAGTGGGTGATCCGTTTCGGGAGACAGCAAAAATACTCACTGATGAGGGCCGGTCAATTATTTATGTGTCCATAGATGATGCTGTCGCAGGGTTGATAACGGTAGCAGATCCCATCAAACCGTCGGCCAAAGCTGCGATCGACGAACTCCATCGACGAGGAGTTGAGGTTGTTATGATGACAGGTGACAATCGCCGGACCGCTGAAGCTGTGGCCAATCGGCTTGGAATTGATAAGGTTTTCGCAGAAGTAATGCCGCAAGACAAAGCTTTGAAGGTCAAGGAGCTTCAATCGCTCGGCAAGATCGTCGCGATGGCAGGCGACGGCGTGAACGACGCGCCGGCTTTGGCACAGGCGGATGTTGGTATTGCCTTCGCAAGCGGCACCGATGTAGCCATTGAATCAGCCGACATCACTCTGCTCAAACCGGATCTGAACGGGATTCTTAAGTCCAGAAATCTGAGCAAGGCGACAATGAAAAATATCCGGCAGAACCTATTCTTTGCATTTATTTATAACGCTCTCGGCATCCCGATCGCGGCGGGAGTTTTGTACCCTGTGTTCGGCGTCTTGCTTTCGCCAATGATCGCAAGCGCAGCGATGACGTTCAGCTCTGTTTCTGTAATTGCGAACGCCCTACGGCTCAGAAATACAAAACTTTGAACCGTCGAGACGCGGAGACGCCGAACAGATCAGGACCAGGCAAACGTCGTATCCGGTCAATTTCTTGCTCCGCGTCTCGGCGTCTCTGCGGTAGAATGTCCTATGACCAAAACTGCATTAGCGATTCACGGCGGAGCCGGGACTATCCGGAGGTCTAATATGACGCCCGAACTCGAACTCGAGTATCGAGGCGGCCTGGAGGCTGCACTACGGGTCGGGTGGGATATTTTACAAAACGGCGGTTCCTCGCTTGATGCGGTCGAGGCAACTGTTGTTTCCCTGGAGGATCTTCCACTCTTTAATGCCGGACGCGGTTCGGTTTTTACCCACGAAGGCAAGAATGAACTGGATGCCGCCATCATGGACGGGTCGGACGCGAAAGCAGGAGCCGTTGCATTCGTTAGGAATGTGAAAAATCCGGTAAAGCTTGCTCGGCTTGTAATGGAGAAGACCCCGCACGTACTCCTTGCCGGCGATGGAGCGGACCTTTTTGCGGAGGAGATCGGTGTCGAGTTGGTTGACAACACTTATTACTATACCGACCACCGTTGGAAGCAGCTCGAAGAAGCAGTCGCGGCCGACCGCGTGCAGCTGGACCACGTCGACGCAGCTGCGAAACCCTCGGGGACGGTCGGAGCCGTTGCATGCGATTCGAGCGGCCGGCTCGCCGCGGCCACGTCAACAGGGGGATTAACCAATAAGAAATTCGGGCGCGTCGGCGACACGCCAATTATCGGTGCCGGAACCTATGCGAACGATACGTGTGCCATCTCATGCACCGGACATGGCGAGTTTTTCATGCTCGGCGTTACGGGTTACGACCTCGCGGCAAGAATGAAATACAAAGGTTTGTCGCTTGAAGTAGCGGCGAACGAGACTCTTGAGCAAGTTACCTCGATGGGCGGGATCGGCGGTTTTGTAGCGATCGACACGCACGGAAATGTCGTTCTTCCGTTCAATTCGGAAGGAATGTACCGCGGGTGGGTCCGCGGCGATGGGGCCTTGAACGTTGGTATTTACCGCAATCCCGGATCCTAACCCGGCTGCCAGTTCTTATCGGTACTTTCTTCGTCTGTGCTCAGAACTTTTTGAAGCAGCTCGAGCGCGTTTTGCTTCGATTCTCTCGTTGAAAGCCCCATCGCCTCAGCCGCTTCTTCAAAGGTCTTGTTCGTGATGTTTTCGGGCTTCCCCATATCGTTATTAGGCATCTGGCAGCCGCAGTTATAGCACATAACGCCTCCTATCTAAATTTGTCCGGAAATTGTTTGATGATCCCAGAACTCAACATATCCGACATATGCAAAATCTGATCGTGCACCTTTTCGTACGCAGCTATATCCGCCGCCCAATTTCCACTTAGCCGCGCGGTTGCTTCAGCCGTGGTGAGATCAAGGTGCTCACGCATCATCTTCTTCATATCAGCGGCGGGCCAGTTCTTTGGATTTGCACCACTCAGAAATGTCGCTATCTCGTCCGAATTGGCATTCCATCGCGTTCGAGCATCTGCGACTTTCGCATTGTCTTTTGCTTTTGCAGCGCCAACCAATTCAGCCGCGATCGTGATGTGATCCCTTAAGAGGGCCGTAAGTTTATCCCCGGCTTCATTGCCATAATAGGTTTTGACCGCATTGCCGATATCGCTCTGGTTCCTAAGCAGGCGTTCGGTCGTCGCGGCCTTATCCGGCAGATCCGCGGCCGCGCTCACGATAAACAGCCTTGTCCACGTGATATGGTCTTCCCATAGCTTGCGCATTACGGCACGGAATTCAGATTCCTTAGCTGGATCTACCGACCCGCTGATGACCGTAGCACTCGATACAGAAACAAAACTGCTGCTGAAAACGATCAGCATGACGATAACTAATGTCGGTCTCGACCGTTTACTCATAAAACCTCCTTTTCAACACTGAAACCGGCGCGCTGAGGGCCCCTTAGCGACCAGATACAAAATATGTTTAGCCGATCCATTTAGACCGCTCGCTTCAATTCGTCAACAAACTTCAAAGCCTCGCGGCGGACGTGATCCGCAAGACGCGGATCGATAATGCTCTTGATCCGAGCGGCCTCAACATCTCGTGCCGTCTTGGTCTTGAAATCAAGGATCGTTTGGGCGGCACTCAACACCGCATTCGTTTCGGGATTTTCCGTAAGAGATGTGATCACCGCGGACGGCTCATGGACCAGCGCGGT
>DATFEW010000171.1:0-12440 GCA_035250805.1 Pyrinomonadaceae bacterium | reverse complement strand
CTTCGAAATGCTATCCGGTTCCTAACAGCCGAGCAGAGGTCGACGCCGGCCACGGCCAAAAAAAAAGGAACTATCAAGTCGCGTTCGTAAGCGCCGTACCTCGTGTAATTTCGTGTAGTTCGTGGTTTACTATTAGTTCGCAGGAATCATCCACGAAATGACACGCTTAATGACCAAATTCTTCTTTCTTATTATCGCTGTATTATCTTCAACCGCCCTTGCCAGCGAACCGCAGATCTGGACGGTAAATACTCGCGCCGAGGTCCTCCAGGGCGATGCGCGGAGTGTTTCGGTCGATGCCGACGGCACGATCACGCTCGCCCCGAAATTGACCGAGGTTTTCAAGACCGATCAGCCGTACGTTTGGTCTTCGGCCATCGACGCCAGCGGTAACGTTTACTTGGGTACCGGCGGCGAGGGTCGCATTTTCAAGGTAACTAACGGTACCGGCACGATGCTGACGGACCTCGCCGAGCTAAACGTGAGTGCCCTCGCGACGGGAAGAAACGGGGAACTTTTCGCGGCGACCTCGCCTGATGGCAAGGTTTATCAGATCGACGCGAGCGGCAAGGCCACGGTCTATTTCGAGCCAAAAGAAAAATATATCTGGTCGCTCGCGGTGATGGGCGATGGTAGTCTCGCGGTGGGCACGGGTGAAACGGGCAAGCTATATCGTGTCCGTTCGGCGAACGCGGCACCGGCGAGTTCGCTGATGTTCGATTCAAGCGAAACACACATTATCTCACTTGCGGCCGACAGGTCCGGAAATTTGTTCGCTGGTACTGACGCCGGTGGTCTTGTGCTCAAATTCGGCAGCGACGGCAAGCCGTTTGCACTTCTCGATTCGCCGCTTCGTGAAATACACGAGCTCGCGGTAGGCCCCGACGGATCCGTGTATGTCCTTGCGATCGGTGAATCCGCTTCTGTCGCAAAGCCCCCGGAAGGGCCGGTCGCGGGCCCTTCGCCAGATAGCAAAACGGTCTCCGCTGGCCGTCCTAACCCGGCTCAGCCCGCGCCGCCGCAAAAGAGCCGTTACGATCTGACCGGCGCAAAAACCGCCGTTTACCGTCTGCTGCCTGACGGCGGCGATACGATCTTGTTCAGTTCTCCGACGGTCGCCGGTTTTTCGCTCTACGCGCATCAGAATGGCAATGGCGTTTTGCTCGGCACATCGGACAAGGGCCGCATCTACAGCATAAATAACGACGGCCGCGAATCCCTCGCTCTGCAGACCGACGCGAATCAGATCTCGACGATCGTTGCACAGGGCACAAACCTGTACGCAACGTCGAGCAATCAGGGCTGGCTATTCAAGATCGGGCCCGAGACGTTATCCCAGGGCATATACGAGTCCTCTGTACTCGACGCGAAATCGACCGCCGCGTGGGGAAATATCTGGTGGCGGGCGAACGGAAACGTGGTAATAGAAACGCGCAGTGGCAACACCGAAACCCCGAACGAAACCTGGAGCGCGTGGCAGGCTGTCCACTCTGAGCCGCAGCGTGGAAGGGTACCGAGCCCACGTGCGCGCTTTTTGCAATGGCGTGGTGTTTTGAAGGCCGGATCCGCACCGTCGATCCTAAATGAGGTGGCGATCGCGTTCCTAGCCCGCAACATCGCGCCCGAAGTGCTCGCGATAAACATCCTTCCACCCAATGTCGGCCTGGTCGCAAATCCTACTCCTGTGATCGACCCGAACATCGAGGCGTCGGGGCTTGACCCGCAGTCATTCGGCATCCCGGTCCAGTCAGTTCCGCCGCGCCGCGTTTATCTTCGTGGTGCCCGCTCGCTCCAATGGATGGCAGAGGACCGCAACGGTGACAAGATCATCTACGACGTTTATTACAAAGAAGCTGGCGACTCGACTTACAAATTGCTGAAGGCGAATTCGAACGAAAACTTTTATGCGCTCGACGGCATCTCGCTCGCCGACGGCCGCTACACCGTAAAGATCGTCGCGAAAGACGGCTTAGGCAACGCCGCCGGACAAGGATTAGCTGGCGAACGCATCAGCGAGCCGTTCGATATCGATAATTCGCAGCCTACAGTTGTGGTCGTAGGCCAGCCCGCGCTGTCGGGCAATAACGCGCGAGTTGCGTTCGCGGCATCAGACCGGTGGGGCTACATCGTCCGCGCGGAATACAGCGTCAACGGCGGTGAATGGCAAACCGTCTACGCCGACGACGGCATCTCCGACGGCCCCGATGAAAAATTCTCCTTCGACGTCCCAGTCAACACGCCCGGCGAATACACCGTCACGCTCCGCGTCTTCGACGCCTCCGGCAACGTCGGCAACGCCCGCGCAGTTGTTCGACGATAGTAAAAGATCAAACTTTCGGCAGGGTCATCGTCTCGCCTTCCGGGTTAGTTTCGAGATGTCGGGTCGTATTGTCCGTAACACTTGGGGGCACCAGGTCGCCGGTCTTGTATCGGGATTCAGCCGGAGAGATAAAAGTGGTTTGAGCCGACGGAAGATTGATATTTTGCCTTGGGGTATTGAGGGTCGGTTGCGAAGCAAGTGGAAAACCGGAACGCTGGGCCTGCTCCGCCTTCTTGAGCTGGATATATTTGGCGATGCCGCTGCCGATCATGAGAAACGCAGGGATCAACATCCAGAACCACCAACCGCGGCCCGCTCCCGTCACGCCTAGAAATATCGCGACGATCAGAAAGGCAAGTCCGCCAAAGAAACTCCCGAAGGCCCCTTCCCAGGTCATCGGTCTACCCCGTCGGTCGCACAGCCCCGTTCCGGTTGCCTTTACCAGATTGCCGCTGAGCGCTTCGGAGACGTTACCTAGGTCGGTCCCGCAGCTGCGGCAGAATTTGCCGGTTTCAGGGTTTTCAGTTCCGCATTTTGGGCAAAACATAAATACCTATTTGCTGTTAGCTTTTCGCTGTCGCCGTGCTTCAAATAATATAACGCCGGCGGCGACGGAAACGTTCAATGATTCTATTTTTCCATACATCGGGATTTTTACCAAGATATCGCAGTTTTCGGCCACCAGCCGATGCAGGCCTCGGCCCTCGCCGCCCAGCACCAAGGCCGAGCCGCGGGTCCAGTCCCATTCGGTGTGATCGATCCCCGCATCCACGCTGCCACCGACGACCCATATGTTTCGGGCCTTTAGATCTTTGATAAGAAGGTTCAGATTCGAAACCTTCGCGACCTTGATATGCTCCGTTGCCCCCGCAGCGGCCTTCGCAACTGTTTCGGTCAGCCCGACAGCGCGGCGTTCCGGAATGAAGACACCATTAACGCCGGCACATTCGGCCGTACGCAGGATCGCCCCCAGATTTCGAGGGTCCTCAACACCGTCCAGGGCAAGAACCAACGCGTTTTGATCGAGACTATCAAGGATCTCATCGGCGTCGACATAATCCGCTGCTGCGATAAATGCCGCAACACCCTGGTGATTCACCTCGCGGCCCGTGATGCGATCAAGCTGCTCCCGGGACACGCGGTCGATCAAGAGGTGCCGTTGGTTCGCCAGATCAAGAATCTCACGAAGGCGATGCTCCTTGGACCCGCTCGCGATCACGATCTTGGCGATACGTCGCGAGTCGGCACGCAACGCTTCGAGAACCGGCGAAACACCAAAGATAATATTCTTTGTCGGCGCGGTTCGATCCTCCCGTTGCGGGAGTTCCTGGCGGGTCGGGCGAAATTTGTTCGGTTTGAAGTTCGCGTTTCGCGGCTTGTCCCTTTTCATATCAACAGCCGGCGCATTCGTGAGTATTTTGTGAACTGGGAGAGATTTGACGAGGTATACGTCGCCCCGAATTCGCGCTTACCGGAAGTCCCAAGATGCAACCCATGTACCTCCTTTCGAGACTCGGGCTCCCAGACAACGTCGAGAAGGCTGCGAATATCGTCGTACTCGTCTGCCATTACGGCGTTCGGACAATGCTGCTTTAGAAACCCGGCAAGTTTCTCTATGTTCTTACTCGCAAGTATCGATTTGTCTTCGCCGAGTACTGAAAAATCGAAGCCGTTCGTTTGTATGCGATAACCGATAACGTCTTTTGTAACATACAGATCAATGAGCTGCAGATCGGATCCGGTCTCCGTCTCATCGAGAACCTTGGTCTTCCCTTTCTTACGCTTCGTAACTTCATCGCGACGTGTTTCGACGATTCGGCCGGTTACGATTAGCACAACGTTCTCGCGCTCGATCCTGATGATGTTTCCCGAATTGAAATCCATGAGTATCAGATGGTTTGCATCGATGGCAAGATTTCTCAAACGGACCGGCGGCCGCTCTATTTTTAGATCTGCATCCGAGATGATGACGGAAATAAATCCAAGCTCCGATACTCCTCTGGCAACCACGCCGGCAAGCGATTCGCTTTCTACCCGCGCGACCGGCATCGGTGAACCAGATCTGATAATCGAATCAAGAACGTTGGTATCGACGTCCACCAATTGCGACGCAGCCGATATGTTTGAATCGATGACCATTGGATTCGAATGCATCACCAGGTTGAATGCCGGCTCCCACCCTTCAAGCTTTCGCAACCGCACATTACTATCGTCTGAATTCCGCGTTGTTACAGGAAGAGTTTCGCCGCAATACAGGCACGCATTTCGATCCGGTCCGTTTTGTTTAAGGCAGCGAGGGCATGCGACCAACTCACTCGGGTCGAACCCAACTGGCTCGTCAATTATTCGAAGGCTTGATGTCATAGCGTCGTCTCGCGCTCATTTTTGCGATTTTAGCATTAGGACTTCCGATTTGCTTGACCGTCGTAGACGAAGGATGCAAACTGTACCTACGGCTGATCCAGATTATCAAGCGCGGTCTTTTCGGCAGGCGATATTTTTTATCATCATTCTATTTGATCGGAAGAATTTAGATAAGGATCCATTTTCAACAGATCTATTGACTATTGACCGAATCGCAGCCAACTCCCTCCCCGTGGATAGCCCAAACAACAATTGCGAGGTTCCTCTCATGCAGTTTGATTCGACCACCAGCGCGTCGTGGAAATTCGGGCACCGTGGACGCGTTGCAGTATTTATCGATGGCAACAACCTGTTCCACGCCGCACGCTTTCACGCCGTAGACATTGATTACAACAAACTTCTACGCATCCTTTTAGGTGACGGCCGCCTACTCCGCGCATTCTTTTATACCGGGGTCGACGCCGGAGCCGAACGCCAGCAGGGTTTCCTCCTTTGGATGCGAAGAAACGGATTTCGCGTCGTTCAGAAGGAGTTGAAAACATTTTATGACGGTACTCGCAAAGCCAATCTTGATGTCGAGATCGCCGTTGATATGTTGAGTCTTGCGGGACGGTACGACACGGCGGTGCTTGTTTCGGGGGATGAAGATTTTGTTTACGCGATCAACGCCGTTGCGTATAAGGGGTGTCGCGTGGAGGTGGCCGGTTTCCGGTCGAACACCGCGCCGAGACTGATCGACGTTTCTGATTTCTTTATCGATCTCGGTGAGATCGGGGACCTCATTCGCAAAGACATTACGGCGGGCGACTACGTACCGTCGTTTGTGCCGCCGGATGACATCCACGTTTCCGATGCAGATCGGCATTCGCAGCGGCTTAGAAACAATCGTTTTTCGGTTAGTGCGGAAAGCAATGAGGAAACGGAGAAGCAGGCTAGAAACGGTGTAAAGGTCGGCGAAGAAGGGTGAAATTATTCAGCATCGATGAAGCGAACGAACTGATCCCGGCGGTCACGGTCAAGCTTCAAAAGATCCGGAAACTCTATTCGCGTATCGATGGGCTCAGAGAAGCTGCCAGATCTGCTGCTGAGGCATCAGATCTTGGCGGAGGCATGGCCGGCGGCACCGGATACGTGCGTTCGCTTTACGAATTAGGAAAGCTCACCACCGAATTGCACGGCGACGGCGTCCAACTGAAGGATTATTCGCGCGGCTTGGTGGATTTTCCGTGTATTCGGGACGGTCGCGTCGTCTTGCTTTGCTGGCAGCTTGGCGAACCCGAACATATAGAGTGGTGGCACGAACTCGAGGGAGGATTTGCCGGGCGGCAGCGACTCTGAAAAAAATGACTGAAATGTCTAGTGTTCTGCGCTTTAGTATTGACGAGTTAAAGTAAGTTCTGATATTATTTTCCTCGATTCGCCTCGTTCGTTCCGAATAAGAAATAATTCTTTCATTCCTGCTAGCCTATGACCTGTCCCGTTTGCAAACGCGAGCTCGCGCCGACGCTTTCTATCTGCCTCACCTGCGGAGCGATGATGCACGACACGGTCCGTGAGGAAATGGAGACAAAGATCGGTAAGTTACCTTACCAGGCAAAAACAGAGATCCCGGTTGGAGTATTGGAACATTCAGCAGAACCTCTGGCACCGCCTATGGAGTTTCGCGAAGTGGAATCACCGCGGGCGGAAACATTTATCGATCCGGTTCCGCCGCCGGCTCCAGTTCGGAAAAAGGCCGTTACCGCCGAACTCAAGAAAAAGGAAACGAGTCCGACGCTTATCGACTTTCAGCACAAAAGCCCGGCTGTCCCTGACTGGCGATTGCAGTTGCAGAATTCGATTCGCAAGCGCACGTCGAATGGGCCTGTCGAAACAGGTACTACGGAATCTGTCGGGGTTGCGCAGTCCAATAGTACTCCGTCGGTCGTCGGGGCTTCGACTCGTACTCAGATCGCACCTGACCAGGCACCTCACAGCGAGAAAGTTGCAAATGCGTTAAAGAGGATCGAGGAATCGCGTCGTGTTTATTCCGCGCATGGAATGGCGGTTAGTGCCGCGCGGCGATCCGTATCCAAACCGACAGTGGCGAACCGTTCATTTCCGTTTGATGTTGTCGAACGTGCGCCGTTAGTTTCAAAACGCGAAGTCCCAAAGCCCTCGCCTGCGGATACACCCAAGCCAAAACTCGTTTCGCCGCTACGGATCGAAAAGAAAAAGTTCGATACGAATAAGCTGCCGCCCATACCGGAACCTGAAAGTCCACTTCCCGCGCAAGTATTCATCGAGCCGCCGGCGATTGAAAATCGAAAACAGGATCTTCAGTTTGAGCGGCTCCATATTCGAAATGACATCGACCGAACTGAAATTGTCGAACAAGACGAGGCTAACTACGATGAGATCGAGGATCTAGCCCCCCTCTCCATGCGTTTCGGGGCCGCTGTCTTCGATTTGATAATCGGAGGATTTGCCGCGGGGATCTTGCTTTCGCCGTTTCTGGTTTCAAGTGTGAATTTGGCCACAGTTTCTGGGTTTCTGGCTGTCGGCGGTGCAGTGCTGTTGGTCATGTTTATTTACCAAACGGTAACGACCGCGTTTATTGGCCGGACCTTCGGAATGAAGCTTTTCGCACTCGAAATAATCGATGCGGAAAAGAACGAAAGTCCAACGCTGCATCAAGCAGCAGTAAACTCGGCGGTTTATCTTTTGTCGCTATTGCTTTTCGGTCTCGGTTTCCTTCCGGCCTTTTTCAATGAAGAGCGTCGAATGGTTCATGACATCCTGTCCGGTACCTTATTGATCCGCGAGTACTAAACTTCGAACTATACCGTAAGCAGTCCAAAGCCTATGGAGGGCTTTGGGCTTTTCATTTTGAAGGCTAGACTTTCTTCGTGAATATCGAGTTGATCGAAAATCTCGTGCCGGAGCTTCGACAGGCATTGATCGGTTCAAGCTTCCGGGCCGTTTTCCAACTCGGGCCCGACGATATTGCCCTCGCGTTTGACGGCGAAGAATTTCGGCTGTTGTTCATTAGCATCAGACCGGGAGATCCTCGTATTTACCTTATTCACAGACGGCTTCGCGATCTTAAGCGGCTTTCTATCTATCCTTCTCAATTCGCCATCACATTGGAGAAGACGCTGTCGGGAGCAAAAGCAAGAGAACTCTATCAGTTAGGGAAAGACCGAGTGATTGAGATCGTGTTTTCCGAACATAAAGTTATCGTCCAGTTGACCGGAAAATCGGCAAACCTGTTCCTGTTAGATCTAGAAGGTAAAATTATCGCCGCAGCGAAAAAGCCGAAGGGTGAAGGGCAAACTATAGGATCAAAATACGCGATTTCCGCAGCACCTGAACGTGACCGACCGGTCGCAGGCCAATTTATTGGTCCTATTTCGAACGACACGACAATCTCAGGTGCGTTGGATGAATACTATCGATCGCTCGATGAACGGCGGGAATTCGAAGATCTCTCGGCGGCTTCCAGGACGAAGAACCGTCAGGAGATCGCAAAGTTGAACCGGCTTGTCAAGAATTTGAAGGACGACCTCGCCGAACACGGTGACGCAGAGAAATGGAAGCGTTTCGGCGATCTTCTGTTAGCAAATCAGAGCTCGGCCGAACGAAACGGAGGCGTCGTCCTTGCTACGGATCTGTTTGATGAAGGTGCCCCTGTCATTGAGATCGAGGCGGACGAAACCGATTCCATTGCTGAAGCCGCTCAGAAGTACTTTCGTCGCTACACGAAGGCCCGAAATGCGCGAAGGGCTATCGAGTCAAGACTAAACGATACTCAAGTGGAATTACGACGATTGGAAAAGCGAGGCCAAACAATTGAAAAGGCTATCGCGGATCATGACGAAGTATTCTTAAATTCCCTTGTCCGAAAGAAACGACCAGAAACCCAGAGACCGGGACGGAAGGGACCCAAGATCCCTTCCGGTATTCGAACCTTCACATCGACTGACGGATTTGAGATCCTGGTTGGTAAAAAGGCAACGGATAATGACCATTTGACGTCCAGGGTCGCAAATTCGCGCGATACATGGATGCACGCGGCAGATTATCCCGGAAGCCATGTTGTTATACGTAACCCAGACAAAAAAGAAGTTCCGCACCGAACGCTTATCGAGGCGGCGCAGCTTGCAGCGTTCTACAGTCAGGGGAAAAAACAACCGAAGGCGGCGGTTCACCATACATTGAAAAAATTTGTAACTAAACCAAAAGGAGCAGCTCCCGGACTGGTTCGACTGGCAAGCTTCAAAACAATACTGGTCGAGCCGAAGATCGGTCATGTAAAACCGGTTATTCGTTGACGACCTTTTCCACCGTGCTTTTCATGGAGTTGATCACCCGAGGGCCTCCACCCAAGAATATCCCGCGCATCCTGCCTTCGCGATCAACCAGGACAGAGAGAGGAACACCATCAAATTTCGTCATTTTGTTATACTCACGAGTCAACGAGCCGGGAATACGGGCGAGCTCATAATTCACCTTCATATTCGCCGCAAACTCTTTCATGCGTTCAACATTTTCTGGTTCGAATTCCTCATCACCGATATTTAATCCGATCACCTGAAAGTCCTTATCACGGTATTTTTCCTGCATTTCGGCCAGATGCGGCATCTCATCACGGCACGGCCCACACCAAACGCCCCAAAGGTTTACCAACACCACTTTTCCCTTTCGATCCGAGATCTTTTGAAGGGTTCCGTTAAGCATTTCCATCTCGGAGTTGGCTATTTTTTCGGGGAGGAGCGGAAATTTAGAGACCTCCGCATTCGCTTGATTTGAAACGGAATTCGAATTCGCATTCCCTTCGGAGGAAACGCTGGAACAATTCGAAACAAATGCTGAAAGGCCGGCAAGTAAAAGCAATGTGAAGATAGGTCTCATTAAGAACGTCGACTATCTAATATCCTTCAGCCGCAACACGATAAGTGTGCAAACTGTCAGTATCCAAAACATTAGCACCAATACCAGTTGGTTTAAAACTTCATTCATCCACGGATGAAGGAACGTTACATACGGACTCAGATCGTCTGGCACCTTCTTGATATCAGGCACGACGAGTTCGTCCGCGATCGACGGATCGCTGCCTTGAATATTTCCACCGGATATCTGCTTTATGTTGTCCAGATCTTTTTTTGCTTTATCAAGGGCCTTTTGATTTTCTGATTCGACAAACTTGTAAAGCCCAAGTCCTTTCGTCCTGTCTCGCGGATCCGCGCCTTCAGGCTCAAGGGTCTCAAGCGTCGAAAACCGCTTCATCGTATCGAATGACCACGCCGCCGGAATTGTCATGCTGACAACTCTGTTAAGGCCGTACGGCACGCCGACCAGTCCGGCAAACAGGATCTGCGGGATCAGGATCAAAGGAACCAGACTCGTTGCCATTCGTGACGTTTTTACCAACGACGAGACCAGAAGGCCTGTGCCGATGCCGACAGCGGCTGTCAGCAGAATCACCCAAAAATGCGGGACACCATACAGGGATCCCGGCAATGGCATAAGGCCGGTCGCATGGAAAAACTTCAACGGAAGGTAGAGCAATACGCACTGGAGAAAAACGATCACTCCGAGCACTAACAGCTTCGAAAAAAGATACGGGATTATTCCGAGATTGAACATCCGTTCACGCTTGTAGATCGGCGCTTCGCGGACGATCTCACGAGCAGACACAGATGTGCCGAACCAGATCGCAACGACAGTCAGGACGAAGTAAACGAAGTCACGCGGTCGATTCGCTCCCATTACTATGAAAGTCAGAACCGCAATGACCGGCGCCTGTACAAATAAGATAAAGAGATTTAGCTTGTCTTTAAGCAAGACCTCGCTATACCGGCGAGAGAGTGTCAGCCACTGCCTTATAGCACCAAAGATCCCGAGGCGACGTCGTTTCCTCAAACCAGACCGCGGCAGGGTTCCAACCTGTTTGAGCGGCTCCTCGATCAAGTTCTTGTACTGCGGTGTGCCCGCAAACTTATCACGCCACTCGTCCGCCGTTCGGTCCTCAAGGTTCGAGCGATTGCTCTCGCCGTGCTGCCTTACGCCTTCTTTTACCGGTTCCTCAAGCTTCTCATAGAGCTCCTTGAAGTTTGCTGCGTTCAAATGCTTTAGCGCATCGTCGGGTTTACCAAAGAAGACGAGCCTGCCGCGCATAAGTACCGCGATCTTGTCGAACATCTTCACATTCTCCATCGCATGCGTGGTCATCACGATCGTTCGGCCTGAGTCCGCGATCTGCTTGAAGAGTCTCATGATCCGGTCTTCGGTGGCCGGATCGAGTCCCGACGTAGGTTCGTCCAGAAAGATCACAGAGGGTTTTGTGATCAATTCAACGGCAATCGAGACACGCTTCCGCTGTCCGCCGGAGAGCTTGCCCACCTGCACGTTGCGTCTTTCGGCAAGGCCCGTTACATCCATCACCTCATTAACGATCTGGTCGATCTCACGTCCAGACACGTCACGAGAAAGCCTTAGACGTGCAACGTAGTACAGGGTCCTGTGAACGGAAAGCTCGCGATGAATGATGTCTTCCTGGGGGACGTAACCGATCGATTGTTTCAGCGAGTCGAAATGGCGGTTCACATCCAAATGATTGATCAGAACGTTGCCGTTCTTTGCAGGACGGACCCCGTTCATCGCCTCGATAAGCGACGATTTCCCGGCACCGGAAGGCCCAAGAACGCCAACGAATTCATTTGGCTCGATCGAAAGCGAGATCGCATCGAGGAGGTTGATCCTAACACCATGACGCCCTCTTAATTGACGGCTGATGTTCACAACATCGATTCGTATTTTGGAGCGTGAGTCGAAGACCCCCACGTTTCCGGCCTGATCAACACGAAAGACGAATGCTCCGACCTGGGCCGCATCTCCAGGGCGTATAACTTGTTTCGACACACGGGTGCCATTAAGAAACACGCCATTCGTAGAATGAAGATCCTCGATCACCACGTCCGTTCCCGAACGGCGCAATCGTGCATGATGTTTCGAGATCTGAAGGCCGTCAATTCTGATGTCGTTCGATTCGTCTCTGCCTATGGTCAAGTCGTTTTTGTTGCCGAATGGGACCGTCATTATCAACTGCGGCTCGTCTGCGTGCCCTGTCGATGCGGAAACCTGTCCGAAACTGGCGACCATTGTCTTGTAAAGGTCGGCAGCCGATTTTGCACCTTCGATCGCATGGACCGATCTTTGTCCGGCGAGACTCGCTCCGGCGGGAGGTATACGTTCGGGTGAATTAAAAACCAGGACCGGACCGCCCAAACCTAGCTGTATCTCGTCCTTGTGATACAGCGGCAACGGCGTCGAAATTCGCTGGCCGTTCAACAGCGTCCCGTTAAAGCTCTTATTGTCCTTGATGACAAAATCGCCACCTTCAAAAACGAGCTCCGCATGACGGCGGGACACGGTCGCGGTTGCAGAATGGAAGATGACGTCGCAGTCCTTCTCCCGCCCGATCCAGATCGAAGGTCTCAGGATCTTTAAAGAGGGCCTCGGCGGCGAACCGCCAAAGTCGAGCTGAGCCGTCGGAAGTGAGACGGGCGAGGCAGGTTTAGGAACTGGCTGTGCGGCAGGAATTCCGACTGGCCCAGCGACTGAAACCGGTGCTTGGTGAGAAACCTGAAAAGTATCGGACCCAACTTCGAACCAAATGACGATCAGCATCGGGCCATTCGTGCCGAACTGCAGTTTGCTCCCAACGGGCACTTGCTGCGGCTGAGTGACGGGTTGTCCGTTGAGGTAGGTACCG
>DATFEW010000166.1:0-4555 GCA_035250805.1 Pyrinomonadaceae bacterium | reverse complement strand
AAAAGGCTGTTCGGCGATTGTTCGAGTGCGAGGGCGGCGTATAGCTCCGCTTTTGAACCAGCCTCCAGGCCGAAGTCATATCGCGATCCTTCTTTAAGGTACTCCTCGATAACAGCCCGGTTCTGATTCACCTTCATCGGGTAAACGCACAGGTGTCCACCGTCATATTCGAATTCCTTGATCGATTTGCGAAAGGCAACCTGCAGTTTGCGGATCTGACCAAACAGAAGCTGCGGAAAGCGAAGGAGAACGGGAGTGTTGACGCCCCTTTTTTTCAGGTCGTCAATGATCTCTTTGACGTCCGCGGTCAGGTTCTCATTCTCGGGAGAATAAACGACGAGATGACCCTTTCGGTTTACGCCGAAATAGTCCGCACCCCAATCATCGATGCCGTATATCTCGGTTGTTTGATCAATTATCGAGCTCAACTACGCGATCCCCTAAAAGCGTGAAAATCAGAAAACAATGCAAAACTGAAAGAATAGTAAAAATGAGTCAAATTGCCAATAGGCATTTCAGAAAGATCGAACATATCAGGCGGTGGCCCAATGAAAATGGGAACCGGCCTTTGGCACGAACCTTGCTTTGAGGGTAAATCGGAAGTGGTCTGTGCGACGCCAACTTTCAAAGAGGACCTGTAAATCGGGGGTTTGAGTCAGTTCGAGTATCGGACCAACTTCCGGGTCTGGCAAAATTTGGTGCCACAATCTGTCACCCACACTTTATACGGATTGAGGTTGAAAACTATGAGTAAAGGTGATGAATCCGGATTTTCGTTGATCGAACTTATTCTGGTTGTTACTATCATCGCGATTGTTGCCGCGATCGCAGTCCCAGCATTTCAGAAAGGTATGACCGCGGCAGAAAATGGATCGAGCTTCGCCACCCTGCGAGTTATATCGTCAACACAGGTCAATTTTTTCGCGCAAAACGGTCGTTTTGGCCGGTTGACCGAACTGCAGAGGGTGCTAAACGGAGCGCTGGGGACGACAGTCGATCCCAACGTCTTACGCGGAAAATACATTTTCGAAATGAACCCGGCAACGCCGACTGACGAGGAATTGAAAAACGAGTTTACAATCACGGCGACCCGGTCGATCGCGGGCGATATTACGTACAAATATGAACTGACCCACACCGGCGAGATCGTTCAGATACTTCCGTAGTATCTGAACGATCCCATATCCCCTCCCCGTTTTATTCAGCCTCCCACCAAAACCTCGGTGAAAACCATGAATGTTTTTGAAGACCTTATCGGCGAGTTGAAGGATGAGAATTTACTCGAGGATACGGTGATACAAGTTAGGAACGGCACTTTTCGCGATGCAGTCGGCTTGAACGGCAAGACGGAATTTCCGAGCGTCGGCGATCTGACGCTTGCCGGCGCCGGGCCTGTTGCTCTAGATAGTCTTGCTTTCGAAACCAACGACGAAATGCCGGATGAAGATAAGCCTGAATTCAAAGCGCCCGTCGATGATCGCGAATTTTTTCGCAAGCGCGCGATGGAGGAAGTTTCGAGCCTGCAAATGGTTGAGCACGTGCTCGCCGGTGTGGAACGCGAGCACATGAAGATGGCTCCTGCCGCATACGATGATCTCGAGATCAAAAAGGCCCTTCACCGGTTTCTGCAGGTCTCCGGGGATGTTACATCGGAGGACCACGCCGATGCCGAATACAAACTTCTCCAGGAAACTCAAGGGTGGCACACTGCCCTTTCGGCCCGCGACAAGAGCATATCGGTTGCGAATATTCGACAGTTCTGCGAGAACTCGCGCCCGGTACTGAGCGCTCAGGCACTTATGGCTCTCGCGCGGTTCTATCGAAACTCGCCCTTCACAGAAGAAGTTCGCGGCAAATTTGATTTCGTAATGACGCGGCTGTTTTCACGGGATGATGGCGAACAGAGAAAGCTTCTTTTCGGCAGATCCGAGATGATCGGCCACATCAAA
Organism: Pyrinomonadaceae bacterium; assembly: GCA_035250805.1. Classification (GTDB taxonomy): domain Bacteria; phylum Acidobacteriota; class Blastocatellia; order Pyrinomonadales; family Pyrinomonadaceae; genus OLB17. Next base: position 2,606 of record DATFEW010000166.1, on the reverse strand, counting down.
ACGCTTTACGGTAACTGGTCAAGCATTTCATACCACGCTGCAGAAGATCATCAGGACGACATCGATCTTGGAGTAAAACGGTTCGATGATCTGGCACACAATTTTGAAGCGGCGGAATCACTGGACGAACTGCTCAAAGCCGACGTTTTTCAGGTGATCCGCAGCTACAAAGAGGAGTGCAGCGAGCTGTTTTATGTGCCCGACGTCGCCGCCGCCGCGATCAACTGCAATGTGCAGCTGGGCAATAAATATGTAAAGTTGATCCAGAAAGAAAGGGCCAAACACGGGGCCGCCGCACTCGCAGAAAAATATGGATTTGAGTACGACCAGGCCGCTTCAAATGCGACGGGCAAAACGCTTCTGCTAACTGAGCTTTTACGCGAACGAACGGAGACTCCCGAAGCGATAAGATCACAGTCGCCACGGTTCGAACAGGAATCATTTGACCTTCAAAGATCGGCTTCCTATCAGGCACGCAGTACGAAGAGTTCCAGGCTTTTCGGAGTTAACAAATGGTTAGTAGCTGCGACCATACTCGTCGCATTCATCAGCGGCGGGGCATATTTCTGGGCTGACAATTTTGTGGGATCGGAAAGTTCGGTCACAACCGCCACCGAGCTAAGCCTCGACGGAACCGGGCTAAAAGCGCATCTTAAGACGATCCGCATTAGCCACGAAACCGCATACGGCGTTACCCAGCCCTCGTGGGACGCACTCGGCGAAACTGAACAGAAGGAATTCGCAAAAAAGGTCTACGCTTTCGCGCAGGAAAAAGGACTCAAAAAGGTAAATCTTCTCAACTACAAGGGACGCACTGTGGCGTTTGTATCGGGTGATCGACTTGAGCTTTTTAAACCGATCTGATGTGGAACGTGTATGGAGCGATCATTAAGCAGGCGTCATGCCTGCTTTTTTATGTTCAGCCCCGGGTCCTATCAAAAAAAAGGAACATTCAGGTCAAGATGTCGTATTGCTTTAGTGTAAGGAAATTAATGGAACGCTCGGTTCATATCCTCTATATCCAACCTTTATTTGGCTGTTGTTGCAGCTGATTCATTCTCAACGTATTACATTCTAACTTTTGACTTCACAAATATGGGCCGGGCGTGTTTTTCGGCTCTTCTAGGTTATTATTGCCTTTTGTGAAGAACCTACCCGCTGACGCAGGTGGTATTCCCTATATATGCTGAGATTCTTCAACACGTTAACGCGACAGGTGGAAACCTTCGAACCGCTGGAATCCGGCAAGGTGCGGATGTACATCTGCGGCCCAACGGTGTGGAATTTCGCTCATATCGGCAATTTCCGTACTTTCATTTTCGGCGACATCCTGCGGCGGTATTTGAAATACAAAGGATACAGCGTGACGCACGTTTTTAACCTGACGGACATTGACGACCGGATAATAAACGAAGCGGAAAAAAAGGGAGTGACGATCGATGATTTTACCGCACCTTATATTCGTTATTTTTGGGAAGACTTCGACGCGCTCGGAATGGAACGCCCAGAGATCACACCGCGCGCCACCGAACACATTCCGGAGATGATCGACATCATCTCGAAGCTCATCGAAAACGGTCGTGCCTACGAATCCGACGGCTCGATCTACTACCGCATCGCCGCTTTTCCCGATTACGGAAAGCTTTCGAAAATAAACTTCGCCGGCAACATCACCGGTGGGAGCGAACGTGTCGACACTGACAAATACGATAAAGAGGACGCTCGCGATTTTGCTCTTTGGAAGCTCGTCGGCGAGGATGAACAACCGGGCTGGGACGCTCCATTTGGCCGTGGACGTCCAGGTTGGCATATCGAATGCTCCGCGATGTCAATGAAGTATCTCGGCGAGACGTTCGATCTGCACGCCGGCGGGCAGGATCTACAGTTTCCGCATCACGAAAACGAGATCGCTCAAAGCGAAGGCGCGACCGGCAAACTGTTTGCGAAATATTGGATCCACAGCGAGTTTCTCAAGATCGACGACGTGACTATGTCCAAGTCGAAGGGCAATTTCTTCACGTTCCGAGATCTTCGCAAACAAGGCTATTCGCCCCTGGCGATCAGATATTTGCTTCTGAGCGTCCCGACTCGAAAGCAGTTGAATTTTACTTTCGAAGGATTACAGGCAGCGGAATCAACGGTGGAGCGATTGCGTGACTTTCGAAGCCGTGTCAGTGGCGCGCGCGTGACCAACGACTCCGTTGACGATTCGATATCTAACGCGGCGCGGATTGCCGAAACCGCCCTTGTAGATTTCGAATCCGCAATGGATGACGATTTCAATACCGCCGCCGCTCTGGCTGCGATTCACGATATGGTCCGTGAAATAAATATCCTGATCGCCGACAACAAGCTTCGTGCCGGCGACCGTGAAGCGGTTCTCGACGCGATCTCAAAGTTCGATTCGGTTTTAGGGATCTTTGGTAAAGAGGAATCGTATATCCTTGATGCAGAGATCGAAGCGTTGATCGAGGAAAGACAGACAGCACGCCGCAGTCGTAACTTTGCTCGCTCGGACGAGATCCGCGGCGAGCTTGCGGAAAAAGGAATTATTCTGGAAGACACCGCACAAGGTGTCCGCTGGAAACGTCGTTGAATCAGTGCGT
>DATFEW010000164.1:0-11530 GCA_035250805.1 Pyrinomonadaceae bacterium | reverse complement strand
TCGCACTGGCGAACGGAATGCTCCACGTGATCATCAAGGAAGGGTGCGTCGATGAAAAGTTCATCGAGGAGCGAACGAACGGCTGGACGGAGACCCGCGATATTATCCTCGAAAAATACACGCCTGAGTACTGTGCTGAGATCACCGGTGTTCCCGCCGAAAAAATAATTCATGCGGCACGGATCTACGGCCGGGCCGAGACGGGATTTGTTCTGCACGCCCGCGGGATCGAACATCATTCGAATGGTGTCGACAACGTTCTGAGTTATATCAATCTCGTCCTCGCGACAGGCAAGATCGGTGCACCTGGTCGTGGCTACGCGACCTTCACGGGTCAGGGAAACGGCCAAGGCGGTCGTGAACACGGTCAGAAGGCGGATCAGCTCCCCGGACAGCGTTCGATCAACAATCCCGAGCACCGGGCCCACATATGTAAGATATGGGGCATTTCGGAGGACGAGCTTCCGCAGGCGGGCGTGTCCGTGGTCGAGATGTTTCAGAAGATGCGCGAAGGCGAGATCCGTGGCCTTCTTTCAGTTTGCAATAACGTGATGGTCTCGCTCCCGGACACGAATCGCGTTCGCGAATCCCTTGAGGGCCTCGATTTCTACGTATGTATTGATTTCTTTATGTCCGAAGCGGCGCGCTATGCAGACGTGGTGCTCCCCGGAACGGCCTGGTCCGAGGACGAAGGTGTCACAACGAACGGCGAGGGTCGCGTACTCAAGATCAATAAGGCGAGCAATCCGCCCGGCGAGGCTCAACCCGACTGGTGGATCGTTCAGCGTCTTGCCGAACGCCTTGGCCGCGGTAAGTTCTTTCCCTACACGAACACGCGCGAGATGTTCGAAGAGATGCGCGAAGCCTCGAAGGGCGGCACTGCTGACTACGGCGGCATCTCGTGGGAACGCATCGAGCGTGAGAACGGGGTGTTTTGGCCGTGCCCTACCGAAGATCATCCGGGAACGCCGCGCCTGTTCGAAGAGCGTTTCTATCATCCTGACGGCCGGGCAAAGTTTCATGCTATAGATTACAAAGGTGCACAGGAAAAGCCGGACGACGAATTCCCGCTTATACTGACCAGCGGCCGCGTGATTTTTCAGTATCTGTCGGGGAACCAGACCAGGCGGATCAAATTTCTTGTGGATCAGTGCCCCGAACCGTACGTAGAAATACATCCGGAAACCGCGATGAAGTTGAAAGTAAATGACGGGGAACGAGTGAAGGTGGTTTCACGTCGCGGCGAAGGTGTTTTTCCTGCGCTCATCGTAAGAACGATCCGGCCGGATACCATCTTTATCCCATATCATTGGGGCGAAGAGCTGGCTGTGAATCAACTGACGAACCCGGTTCTCGACCCGACGTCGAAAATTCCGGAATACAAAGCGTGTGCTGCCCGCGTCGAGAAGATCCACACGCGCGAGCTGCCAATTCTAGGCAAGGGCCGAAAAGGCGCGTCGCTCAGCGAGGTGCGAAAGGGTAGATAAGTGAGGAAGCGGACACTATGAAAGAAACAATGTTCATTGATCCTCAGCGGTGCATCGGCTGCCGCTCGTGCGTGGCGGCCTGCCGCGAATGCGATACCCACAAAGGCTATTCGATGATCTTTGTCGACTACATCGACCGAAGCGAGACGACGGCGACCATGCCGACGGTTTGCATGCATTGTACCGAGCCGACCTGCGCCCTTGTCTGCCCGGCGGATGCGATCAAGCAAAACGAAGACGGCGTGGTTATGTCAGCGCTAAAGCCTCGCTGCCTGGATTGTCGAAACTGCGTGAACGCGTGCCCGTTCGGTGTGCCCAAATACAATTCCGCGATGCACCTTCAGATGAAATGCGACATGTGTTTCGACCGCACATCTGAAGGCCTGATGCCGATGTGTGCGAGTGTCTGCCCGACCGGAGCTATCACATTCGGCAAATACGAAGATGTTGTGCCGCTAAGACGCACCAAACCCGTGAACGAGCATATCTTCGGCAATCAGCGTGTCGAGACGAAGGTCTATCTGATGCTCCCGACTGATGCCGATGAAGTGGTTGTCGACGGCTCCGGTGTATTTGAGGGGCGCGTAGCGGTCGATACTGATGCGGCCGCCATCCGTGAGTCGTGGATCGACACACAGGTTGAAGAATCAGACAAAGGCAATGAATTCTAAATATCTTAACGAGCAAACTGTTGAAAGCGTGCTGGCCGCCGATCGCGAGGGCACGAACGAGTTGTCGGACGAAAGAAATGTTCAAAGGGCAACGGCACGGTATCAGGCCGAGTTTCCGTACGAGCGCGACGAAGAGTCGGAAGTCACCCGCCGCGAGTTTTGTAATTTTTTATTTCTGACGTCCAGTGCGCTTTTTCTAGGTTCGGCAGGATTCGCATCAAAACTTGCTTACAATTCCACAATCGAGACGACATTTACGCCGTCAAAGATCGAAGGTGCCGAAACTATGCAGATCGGTACGGCGCTCAATTTTCGCTATCCGGGTGAAAATGACACGGCGATCCTGATCCGCGCGGCGAACGGAGAATTTTACGCCTACGAACAGCAATGCACTCACCTTACTTGTCCGGTTTATTATTCAAAATCGAGTGACCAACTGGAATGTCCTTGTCACGAGGGAGGTTTCGACGTTCATACGGGCAATGTTCTCTATGGGCCGCCGCCGCGTCCGCTTGATCAGATCAAGTTGGAGATTCGTGAGGGAAACGAAGTGTGGGCTGTCGGCAGGATAACCGGTGGTGGCCATGAATCAGCCTAGCGAACAAAGCAAGAATGGACGGCGAATATTAACGGGCGGACGTACGGCCGTTTGGCAGGCGCGACTCGTACTACTCGTGATGATAAACGTCGCCCAGCTTTGGATATTATCCGCGACGATCGAGGCGGCTCTCGCGGCGCATTACAAACAGCTTATCCCGCTCGTTATCGGTTCCGGCGTTTGTTGGCTTATTGCGCTCACGATCTTCCTTTGGTGGAAACCGGCCGTGCGGCGACCACTTCGACCGGAACGGCGGAGATGAAGCAGGCGATCATCGGCTTCGACCGTGACGACGAACTCCATTGGCGCGCTAAACTCGCCTGCGGCCATTACCAGCACGTGCGACATGATCCGCCGCTGCGAGTTCGCGAATGGGTACTGACTGAGGAGGGACGCGATACCCGGATAGGCGCGAACGTAGATTGCAGGAAGTGTGACGAAGATCTACCGAACGATTTTGTAATCTAATGAATTTTATATGTCAGAACTTAATAAGTCCGGTTCGGGACGTGCCCTATTTCTTTCGACTACGGCTTTCGCCGTATCCTTTGCGGTCTGGGGCCTTGTAGCGGCGCTGGCTCCGGTCTTTAGCGATCTATATCAACTCTCTGCGACTCAGAAAAGCATTATGATCGCTGTGCCCGTCCTGCTCGGTTCGGTAGGGCGCCTAGTCGCGGGAATGCTTGCCGATCGTTTTGGCGGCCGCAATGTCTTTGCGGCACTTTTGGTATTTTCTGCAATCCCGGCTGTCGCGATCGGTTTCTCGACAAACTTCTCGCAACTGCTCCTATTTGGCTTGCTGCTCGGTGTGGCAGGAACAACCTTCCCGGTCGGAGTAGGTTTTACTTCCAGATGGTTCGCACCGGAAAAACAGGGAACGGCATTGGGCATTTATGGTATGGGAAATATCGGCCAGTCGGTCTCGGTTTTCCTTGCTCCGGTGCTTGCTCTTCGTTTAGGCAACTGGCGAACGGTCTTTTTTATTTTCGCTGCAATTACCATCATTTGGGGTGTGGTGTTCTACATATTTGCGAGAAACTCTCCTTCGACCGTTCGGCCAAAAACGCTTGCAGAAAGTCTAAGTCCACTTAGGAACTCGCGAATTGCTTGGATACTTTCATTATTCTACTTTCTTACCTTCGGTGGTTTCGTCGCACTTGCACTCTATATGCCGACATTGCTGCGGGAGATATTTAATCTTTCGCCGACAGATGCGGGCGCCCGGACTGCGGGTTTTGTAATATTGGCAACCTTGATGAGGCCCACCGGGGGGATTCTTGCGGACAAGTTGGGCGGGGCAAAGGTCCTTGTGTTCGTTTTTCTCGCGATCGCGGTGCTTTGCCTCCTCTTGAGCTTTGATTCGATCGTGCCGTTTACGATCGGGGCATTGGGATGCGCGGCGGCCCTCGGCATCGGCAATGGAGCAGTTTTCAAATTAGTACCTCAGTATTTCCCGAAGGAAACGGGCACCGTAACGGGACTCGTGGGGGCCTTCGGCGGTCTAGGCGGATTCTTTCCGCCGATCGAACTCGGGCTGATCAAGGACGCGTTCGGCAGCTATACATTTGGATTTGTACTGTTGTCGATCTTTTCGCTGGCCTGTCTTGCGGTGAATTATTTTACTTTCTTGCGAAGCTCGACAGCCGGGGAGTTGATGCCCGAACGGTCCGGGACCTAGGATGCTGTGATGCCTGCAGCTAAGGTAATTCTCCAGTCGGACCACGCAGACCTCGACAGTCTGCTAACCGACGTTCAGCGTTCGCTCGCGGGTTACGATCTATATAATGCACACGCGACGCTCGACCTATTCTGGGCGCGCCTAGCGGTACACATCAGAGCCGAGCACTTACGCGTGTTTCCTGCATTACTCCGAGCAAAGTCCGACGCTGAAATCGACGAGATAATCAAGATGCTCCGTAAGGATCACGATTTTTTTATGACGGAACTCGGACGCTTGGTAAGGTTATTTCGTGTGGCACCAGATACCGACGCTGTTGAGGTTATGACTTCCGCTCGCCCCAAGTTGGCGATCATAATCTCTCGGCTTAAAGAGCACAATAAACTTGAAGAATCGCGGATCTACCCCCTTATTTCAGAGCTTGGAGAGACCCAGTCAGAACATCTCGTAAGCGGGATAAAGAAGGAATTGAACAACCTTCCGGCTCGTTTCAAGGTGCGCTGATTGTCTACTTGAAACAATGAATTTGCTTCATTCCGGTCGCCCCTAAAACAGGGCATTTTGAACTTGTAATACAGAATTCTAGGATTTCCGAATAGTGGAAGAAAACATTGAAGTATTCCGAAAAGCGGAGTTATTCCGTGATCTTTCTGATGACGCTTTAAGAAACCTGACGAAGCATGCAGTTGAAAAGCGCCTTGCCCGCAACGAGATCTTGTTTGTTGCCGGCGAGACCGCAGCCGGCCTCTATCTGGTCGCGGAGGGTGCGATCAGGGCCTTTCGTACTGGGATCGACGGCCGTGAACAGATAATACACGTCGAGCGCGCCGTTACTACGATAGCTGAGGCCCCTGTTTTTGATAACGGGAAATATCCCTCGACGGCGGCCGCGGAAGAGGATTCAAAACTATTCTTCCTACCCAAGGACAAGGTAAGAGCTGCCTGTTTTGAACATCCTGAACTTGCCCTTGCGGCGGCTCGACTCATGGCGACCCGCCTGCGTCGCTGCGCCGAACTCGTAGAAACACTTTCGCTTCGTGAGGTTGGCCAAAGACTGGCAAGTCTAATCCTTGGCGAAGCTCTGAATCGTGGAACTAAAACGCCTGAGGGTACATTGATAAAGTTGGACCTTACCCACAATCAACTTGCCGCGAGGATCGGAACGGTTCGCGAGGTCGTAACACGAACGTTGATCCGGCTTCAGGAACAGAGGTTGATAATCCACAAAGGAAAGAATATTCTAATTCCCGATTTGAAGGCGATCGCGGCGTATGCTGAAACAGACGACTCCGAGTAATCGTCATATATCTACGGTCCACCTGAGTCGACTAGTTACGCTCGGCATGATCACGGCCTGACGGTCAAATATATAGTCTGACCTCTGCGCGCAAGGAGCAGAAGAATCGGTTTGTCTCCCGCGTTTTCCAACGCAGACTGAACTGCCTCGGGCGAATTCACCGATTGCCGATTTACTTCTAGAAGAACATCGCCGCGCGTGATACCCGCGTCAGCGCCAACGCCCGACTGATCGACATCCGTAACGACGACGCCTTCGTTCTCCGATGCTAGGCCAAGTTGTTTTGCGATCTGTGGCGTTACGGATTGCAGCGTTAATCCCAGCTTTCCACTCTGCTTTTCCACGGAAGGCCCGCCCGGTTCCTGCTGCTGGTTACGCGGCCCGGCGGAGTCAAGATCAAACTCGTCGAGCGTCGCGGTCAGCGTTATTGGTGATCCATCGCGCAGCACGGTGAGCTTGATCTCGGTACCCGGCGGCGTACTCGCGACCTTGTTTCGGAGCACGTTACCATCGTCGATCTTCTCGCCATTTATCGCTGTGATAATATCTCGCCGTTTTACACCCGCTTTTTCAGCTGCGCTACCGTTTCGGACACTGCTAACAATTACACCCGAAACATCTTTAAGATCGAGGGCCTTCGCCTGATCTTCCGTCAGCGTCTGGATGTTAACGCCGAGCATGCCACGGCGAACCTTTCCGTCCTTTAGAAGCTGTTCCATCACGGACTTCGCCATGTTCGATGGGATGGCAAACCCGATACCAATGTTTCCACCGGATGGACCGCCTGCGAGGATTTGCGAATTGATGCCGATGAGTTCGCTATTGAAATTGACAAGAGCGCCACCTGAATTTCCGCGATTGATGGGCGCGTCGGTCTGCAGAAAATCCTCGAAGCTTCCGTCGCTCAGTCCGGTTCGCCGACCTTTCGCGGAGATGATCCCCGCGGTAACGGATTGACCAATACCCAAGGGATTCCCGATCGCAAGCACTATATCTCCCACGCGAACCTGATCCGAATTGCCGAGTGTAAGAAAAGGCAGGTCCTCCGCCTCGATCTTCAAGACCGCAAGATCGCTTGGTTTATCGACGCCAATGACTTTTCCCTCGTATGATTTGTTGTCATTGAGCAGCACGGTGACCTTGTCCGCGCCGTCCACAACATGGGCATTCGTCAGAATAGTCCCGTCCGTGCTCACTATAACTCCGGAGCCCATTCCCCGTTCTGTCGGCGGCCGTTGGCCCTGCGGAGGCATCGGAAACTGTCGAAAGAAATCGTCGTCTGGCACTGCGCGCTGCTCCCCCCGCCGATTCTTGTGCTCGGCTTCAATGCGAACAACCGCAGGCGAGGTCTTTTCAACCACATCCGCATATGACGTTCGCATGCCGTCGACCACGATAGGCGCTGCAGGTGCCGGCGGCGCTGCCGGTTGAGCCTCGCCAAATAACCCTGTATTACACCCTGAGAAGGCCGCCGTTGAAAATAATGCCGCGGCAAAAACTAACCTATGGACTTGCATCAGAATTCTCCAAAAGATCTCGAAAAGCGTTAATAAACAATTAGTTACTTACGTGGATAGATTACTAGAAGTTCAGGAAAACTAGAACCTTTTACGAATAGCCGATCACTTTCGGCGTCTCGTCCTGAAATATATAGGCGAGAGATTTATAGACCAATTTCGAGCAGAGGAATGCAGGCGAATCGTAATTTTCAATATACGAATATTCGACCAGGTCCATACCGACGATGGTCTTTTTCTCCGCGATACGGCGAATCAAAGCCAGCGTTTCGTACCAGCCGAGGCCGCCCGGCTCCGGCGTTCCAGTCGTCGGGACAAGGCTCGGATCAAGGCCGTCAATGTCGATGGTCAGATATACCTGATCGGAAAGTGAATCGACCGCGTTGTCGATCCAATCCGTTCGCCCCACGATATCTCTTGCCCAGAATATTTTGGTGGGAAGGCCGTCTTTCAGTGACCTCGCTTCATCGCCGGAAACAGACCGGATGCCGACCTGTACAGAAGGAATTTGCAGGTCTTTCACAACTCGGGCCATGATCGACGCGTGCGAATGCGGCGTGCCGTCATAGGTGTCGCGAAGATCCGCGTGCGCATCGATCTGCAGGACGCTGAGGTCAGAATACTTTTCGGCGTGAGCCTTTATTACCGGGGCGGAAATGGAGTGTTCGCCGCCCAACATGCAGATGAATTTGTCATGTTTGAGCAGGTCGGTCGTATACCCGTACAGAGCCTCCATCGTCTCGGCAGGCGTTCCGCGGGGATGAAATTGTTCAAGCGTGCATATCCCTAGCTTGTAGACTTCGGTATCTGTCTCTTCCTCGTAAAGCTCCATGTTCCGCGAGGCATCTACGATCGCCATCGCCCCGTCCCCCGTCCCGGTCCCATACGACACCGTGCCTTCATACGACACCGGCCAAATAAGGATCCGCGCGGCGTCAAACGATGAATACTCCTCCTCATCGATACCGCCGAAATTCATTGGAAGGTCCGCCGATTCGCTCATAACATCAGTTTAAAATTCCAAATTCCAGATTCCAAATTTGAAAGCCGCAAATCTGGAACCTGGAATCTGGAATTTGGAATGAATTAAGGGACGTCGATCGTCATGTCCTTGCCGGAGAAGCTGAAGTTTGGGCGTTTGCGGCCTTTCATAAATTTTGCGGCGGTTTGTGAGAGCGCCGTGATGATCATCGGGAGTGCGATTGACGGGTCGCAGTCGACGAAGGCGGTTGTGGCACCCTTGTGCAGTTTGCCGAACGAGCTTACGTGATTGGCACTGTAGCCGGGAGTCCTGATGCCGAGAGTCAGTGGTTCGGTCGAGATGTTGATCGCATACTTGTGCCCCCGCGGTGTGGTGCGTGAAATGTAGGAGGTTATTTCAGCAAGATTGACCATCTTTTGCGCACTGGAGCCGCCGAGGCAGATCATTGCGGAGTTTCGCGTTTTTTGCGCTATCTGCATCAACTCCATTGTGTCCTCGGTTATATCAAACATCATATGAAGTTTCTTTTCGAAACGAGCGCGGGCGATGCCGACGGAGAGCTCGGAGCCAAGAAGGTCGGGGCAAAATACCGGGATACGCGATTTAAATGCCGAGGTCATTATGCCGTCTTCGTGTGCGATCTCGGCGAGCTCCCGGCCCATTACGTGCAAAAATTCGCGCATCGAGTACGGGCGCGCGAGATCAAGCTGATTTACGACACTGCCGATCCATTCGTCGGCTTCCTGAAACTCTTCACGGTTCCAGATGACGTCCCCGACCCGCATCACCTCGCCCGCGTTCAGGTCTTCGTCGCCCATGCTCGGGTGCGCCTGGTAATGACATCGGCCGAGGGATTCATGGATATCGTGAAACAGCACGGAGCCCGACATGACTAGCACGTCAACGAACCGATTCTTAATAACGTACGCGAGCAGGCGACGCATGCCGGACGTGATCAGATTTCCCGTGCCGCACATGTATATGGTCGAGTTGTCATCCAGCATATCGAGCCAGATGCGGTGTGCTTCGGCAAGTTGACGCGCGCCAAAGCCGGCTCCTTCCATTTTCTCGAGCAGTCCGGCGATCGAACGATCGCGGTCTATCGGGACCGGTTTCGTCGGGACCGTGAGGAATTTCGAAGCCTTTGTTTTCTTTTGAGCTACCATTTGATTCTCCAGATAAATTTATGACAACGGAAGGAGCCAAGTTTCACTCCGACTCTCCGTTTGGGGACAGATATGTGTAAGCTTCCGCTTGATTTTCGTAAAACTCGATGAGTGAATTGCCTTCCTTTGTAGAGAGCTCGCCGTCCTTGATACGCCTCATGACCTGGCGGCGAAATTGATCGTGCAGCTGATCGGAATCGAACCGCACGGTCGCAAGCATATCGCCGAGCGTTGCACCATAGATCACTTTTTTTATAATGTGGCCATCTTCGCCGATAAAAATGTGGGCTTCGTGCGGGGTGCCGAAAAGGTTGTGATTGTTCCCCATGACTTCCTGGTATGCGCCGACAAGCATCATCGCAAGATAATACGGCTCGTCGGGCTCAAGTTTGTGCAATTCGAGCACGGGTTTTACATCGTGCAAATCGACAAACTTGTCCACAATGCCATCCGAATCGCAGGTAATATCACATAGCGTAGCATATTCAGTGGGCTTTTTGTTGAGTTTATGTATTGGAACGATTGGAAATAGCTGTTCGAGGGCCCAATTGTCCGGCATCGACCGAAATACCGAAAAATTGGCCAGATATTTCGCGCACATCAGGCGGCGAAGGTCGTCAAACTCCTCGGAAACATACTTTTTCTGCTGGGCATACTGGTCCGCTTTTTCACAAACATCCCAAAACAGCACTTCGCCCTTACCCTTGTCTTCGAGTGTTATCAGGCCGAGGTTGAACATCGTAAAAAGCTCTTCACGGTGCTCTAGCGAGTCGTGATAATACTCCCGGTAATTCTTCCCGTTTATCGTCTCGCGAAGGTCATGAAGCTCGCGGACAACCTGTGGATCATCCTTTCCCATTGTCATTGGGATCCGATCCTCGACAACGGTTTCGATCTCATCCTGAATATTGGTGACCAGGATCGCGTGGTATGCCGAAAGGTAACGCCCCGATTCCTGAATTATCGTGGGATGCGGGACATTCTCGTCATCGCAAACGGTTTTGATAACGTAAATTACGTCGTTCGCGAATTCACGGGCGTTATAATTTGCAGAAGACTCAAAGGATGTTCGCGAACCGTCGTAATCCACTGCCATTCCCCCGCCTACATCCAGATATTCCACGGGCACACCTATCTGTCGGATCTTGGCATAGGTACGAGCCGCCTCTTTCATCGCGTTCTTTATTCGCTTGATATCAGTAAGCTGTGATCCGATGTGGAAATGGAGTAGCTTGAGCATTTCGATGCGTCCGGCTTCCTGGAGGCTGCGTATCACATCAAGGATCTCGGTCGTTGTCAGGCCGAATTTAGCGGCTTCCCCGCCGGATTTCTCCCACTTTCCAGAGCCCTTCGAATAAAGCTTTACGCGAACGCCAACCATCGGGAGGCTTGCTTCAGGATTCTCGGAGACAACCTCGTTTACGAGACTCAGCGTATGCTCGAGCTCGCTCATTTTCTCGATGACAATAACGACATTTTTGCCGGCTGCCGCCCCTGCAAAAGCAAGACGAATAAAGTCTCGGTCCTTGAACCCATTCAGGACCAAAAGGCTGTTCGGCGATTGTTCGAGTGCGAGGGCGGCGTATAGCTCAGCTTTGGAACCAGCCTCCAGGCCGAAGTCATATCGCGATCCTTCCTTAAGGTACTCCTCGATAACAGCCCGGTTCTGATTTACCTTCATCGGGTAAACGCACAGATGTCCACCGTCATATTCGAATTCCTTGATCGATTTGCGAAAGGCAACCTGGAGTTTGCGGATCTGACCGAACAGAAGCTGCGGAAAGCGAAGAAGAACCGGGGTGTTGACACCCCTTTTTTGCAGGTCGTCGATGATCTCTTTTACGTCTGCGGTCAGGTTCTCATTCTCCGGCGAATAAACGACGAGATGGCCCTTTCGGTTTACTCCGAAATAGTCCGCACCCCAGTCATCGATCCCGTATATCTCGGTTGTTTGATCAATTATCGAGCTCAACTCCGCGATCCCCTATAAATGTGAAAATCAGAAAACAACGCAAAACTGAAAGAATAGTAAAAATGAGTCAAATTGCCAATAGGCATTTCAGAAAGATCGAACATATCAGGCGGTGGCCCAATGAAAATGGGAACCGGCCTTTGGCACGAACCTTGCTTTGAG
>DATFEW010000144.1:0-4131 GCA_035250805.1 Pyrinomonadaceae bacterium | reverse complement strand
GACTCTGCTACATGCGAGGCCCTGCGGGCATCATTGTCGCCCTGGCCGAGGAGCTTTTCTGAAGCGTTCAGCGATGCTTGATCCGACAAAAACGGTGCGAGCCCGAAACATAGCAGACTTCACGTAAAAACAGCGGATCGATGGAAGTCGACCCGCCGGTTAGTGTCGGAGGATGAATTAGAGGAGGTGTTGTTTAGCCGGCGTCCCTGACGCTGTCGGTACCGCTGCAGGTACCGCCGCCGGTATCGCGGTCGGTATAGCGGCCTGAGTCGTCGTCGGTAGATCAGCCGGCGTCGTTGACGGAGCGACGGACGCCGCAGACGCCCTTGCTGCGTTCACCGCCGCGTTCGGCGGCTGCGCCAACACCGTATCGATCTGGTGGATCACGCCGTTCGTCGCTTCGATATTGCGCGCCTGGACGCCTGCACCATTTACCCTCAAACCGTTCGAGTCAGTGAACGCCACTTCCTGGCCTGTAACGGACTTTCTAAGCGGCATCGCGCCCAGATTTGCGGCCATCCACTTTCCGGGAAGAATGTGGTAAGACAGCAACGCCTTCAGCTTTGTTTGATTCGGCTCATTCAAAAGTTCGTTCATTTTGCCATCGGGGATCTTTCCAAAGGCGTCGTTTGTCGGTGCGAAGACCGTGAATTGCCCCGCACCGCTAAACACGATGTTTGCACCCGAGGTGCCGAGCAGTCTTGAAAATGTTGAAAATTTGTCTTCTTTAGCGATCGTTTCGATCAGATTTAATTTGTCGTTCATTGATTCTCCTTTCTTCACAACAGCCGGACCTGTTCGTAGACAGTGACCGCTGCCGGTCATCAAGGCATTTTTGCCGATAACCTTATCTGGCTGCTTGAGTCAGGATTGATCCGAAGAATTCGGGTAGGCTGAAAAAAGAGTAAGCGAGGCTCGATTCACCTTTGACTCTACTCTCTATTGGCGGTGATAGCAAATACTTCGATGATTCGGGATCCGTTTGTGCGTTCCCGCACGGAAAACTTTATAGACGCAGGGTATGATCTGGACTGCAAAAGATTTAACGGGACGCTCGAGATATTATGGCAGCCGAAATAAAACTGGCGATGGATAACAATGGACAGCTCCGCGAGGCGATCGACGAATGGGCGGTCGCGGTTCGTTCTAAAGATATCGAAGCAGTGATGTCGCGCTACGCGTCGGACGTTATTGCGTTCGACGTCGTGAAACCGCTCGAGTATCAGGGCACAGACCTGCTTCGAGAGCGGCTGACCGACTGGCTCGCCTCTTTCGAAGGGCCGTTCGGCTTTGAGATCAGCAACCTCGAGGTCGAGGCCGGCAACTACCTTGCCTTTTGTCACAGCATTAATCGGGTCATCGGAATAAAGACCAACGGTGTCAAGCTCAATATGTGCTGGCGGGCAACTCTTTGCTGCCGTAAGATCGAGGGCCGATGGATGATCACGCATTCGCATACCTCGGTGCCTTTCGACACGGAAACCGGGCTCGCGTCGCTCGATCTGACGCCCTGACCCAGGCTCGATCCGCACCTGTGCGATGGACAATTTCAAACGGAGAATTTTATGGCTGACGATAACAAATGCGGACACGATGGATGCGGCTGCTCACTTTTGGGCGACACAGCATATTGCAGCGAGTACTGCCAGGAAGCAAATAGTAACGATGCAACCGACGCCCCATGCGATTGCGGCTGTGACAGTTGTAAATAGATTGGCGCGCCAGTCAAAATAAAACCGGGTGATTTCGGACCAAATCTCGATGCGAATCGATCAATTCGCGCCCGCGGCGGGGCTAGCTTTCGATAGGGCCAGTTGATCTAATTTCTTAGCGATCTTCTCCGAGTTTTTGGGGTCGCCGTGAAGCTCCGCAAAAGGGCCTGCGACGGGGTCGGGGTCGATCTTAACAAAATAGGTGCCGTCATCAAGTTCTTCCACCACCGTCCTGATCTCTTCCAAAGTAAGCTGCGGGTCAATTCGTAGGTGGTAATTTCTGTGGCTTTGCATATATCGATTGTCTCACGCCACACGCACATTCCCTAGGAACTTTCGAAACCGATCGACAAGGGAAACCGCATAACGAAGAATGGGAATTGAAAGATAAACAGAGCGGGGAAAGATTTCACGATGAGTCTACCGAAAGTGTGATTTAATAGTGGCGCAATATGGGTGACGGTATCATTGAATCGCAGAGCGAGCAGGAACATCAGGACGCGCTGGAAGACAGTGAGCGAAGGACCACTGCGGTCGATCATGCGGTCGAGAATCTCGTCGCCGCCATTGACTATCATCCAGAGGACTCTTCACTCGACGACCAATCCGATTCCGAATTCCAGACAACCCTTCCGATGACAGATAGTGAACCGGACGAAACGCATAAACCCACCGACAGGCCGTAAACATTCCGCTAGGTGGATCTCATGTTTCGAGACCCTGCCTCCATTCAGCGGGAGAAAGTTGCATGATAAGATCGTTCGAAGCGCGGCGTACACTGTGCCGTATCACGTTTGAAATATCCGTCGTAAACGCGGCCCGGGATGTTTGTTTTATTTATAAGGAGTATCTAATGCGTCCGATATTCTGTTTTTCGGTTTTAACGATCGCCATTTTTTGCGTCAGTGCCGGTAATACGTTTGCGCAAACAAACGACGCCCTGTCCCGTTACCAGAAGGGGAAAATGATCGAAATTTCCGATATGCTGGGCGGGAAAGAGTTTGAAAAATGCTCGGTTGATTCTCCCAAACGTTATGCCGGAACGGTGTCGCTGGTTCAATTCTCAGAGGGCGCAAAGATCGACAATTTCACCCTGAAAACGGCTAAGGGCAGCGTCAAGATCTATCTTCCGCGCGAGCTTTACACCGAAAGAATATCAAACCAGGACGGAAAGGCATTACCGACGCTGATCGCCAAAGGCAGACGCATTACGGCTGACACATATCGCTGCGGCGATTCGAGAACGATCATTGTGGCGATGTATATTCTTGCCGGAATACACCTGGAGACCTTGGGTTAGAGCCGAATGTGTTCGACCCTTTCAGGGTCGGGACTGTTGTTGGGACCTGAACCCAGGATGGCGGCGGAAACCGCCTTACCCGGGCTATTTTTTTAGTCCCCTTCCGGGACAATTTACGTTCGGGCTACCGACACGACCAACCTTTTTGAACGCATTGCCGAGCGGGACACGATCGCGAGCGTACTGCCGTCACTCAAAAAACCTTGATTCTGAATCAACTTTGGAATACCTTGTAAACCTAATAGTCATTATTGTTTACATTTTCTTGCCCGGTGTTCTGGGTGCGTACAGATCATTTTCTTCAATATTGCTGAACTTTAATATTCTTCAATAGTCCTAACTAAGAAACTTAGGACGGCCTGTCGATTCAAGGGGGTAATTATAAGGATCGTCAGCTACGCGATGTTGATCAATTCCGGGGTGTACTTAGCCCTCGGGGTGATATACCTGCGTTTTTGGTGGGCTGAGCGCGCACGAACGGCCTATCTCGCTTTCGCAGTTGCCTGTATCTCGTACATGCTCTTTTCCTGGCTCGAGCTGGGAATGATCGTAGCGTCGACACCCGCAGAGTATGTTTTTTATACGTGGTGGGCATTTATTCCGGGTACCGCAGGCCTTCTCGCTGTAGCGTGGTTCGGGTATGTCCATTTGCAGGGGCGTAAATGGCTTTTCGTGGCCTATTGTGCTTTGCGAATACTGGCCCTTATTCTCCATCTCTCGATGCCCAACGGTCTCCTTTTCCGCGAGGTGACGTCCATCGGGCGTAGGACCGTTATAGGTGAAACGCTTTCTTATCCTATAACCGTTCCGAATCCCTGGATGGCGCTTTCTCACATAGGCCACCTCTTACTGATAATTTTCTTATTAGACGCAAGCTTTCGATGCTGGCGGCGCGGCGAACGACGACAGGCTTTAGTTTTCGGGACGGGAACTATCCTTTACGGAACGACAACTTTATTGATCGCGCCCAGTGTGCTGTGGGGGTTTGTTTCTATCCCGATACTGGCGTCCTTTGCGGCTCTTTTTTTCATCGTCGCCATGCTCTACGAGTTGAACTACGATATGCATCATGCCGCAATGCTCACGGAACAATTGGAGGAACGTGATGCTCAATTGACC
>DATFEW010000139.1:0-6775 GCA_035250805.1 Pyrinomonadaceae bacterium | reverse complement strand
CAAATAGATCTGCGGAAACGATCCCGGAGCTTCGCCGGAACGGACGAATGCAAGGAACTTCCCGTCAGGCGACCATCGCGGCGCGGAATCACGACTGCCGCTTGTCAATCGGCGCGGCTCCCCAATGCCGCTCGTCGCGACCGTCCAAACGGACGTGTCGTAGTTCGTCTTTGCCGAATTGACGTTCACCTTAACGAACGCCACGGTCGAACCGTCAGGCGAAACCTGCGGATCGCCGATCCACGAAAAATCGAAAAGATCCTTTTCGGTAATACTGCGTTTTTGCGCCAACGCGGAAACCGACAAGATCAGGACAAGGATCGACAGACGGATAACGAACTTTTGCATCTGAGTGAAACTCCTAACTGGAATATTGGTTATTTCGAATGATTGTCCACGGCTTTCCGCATTTCTGCAAGCAGATCGGCGGTCGTCCAACGGTTTCCGGGGAATATCTTTGTCACGGTCCCGTCAGGCGCGATCACGGCCGTACGCAGGCTGTGGTTGATCTGCGTTTTATCATTATTGTCCACTTCGTACTCCAGTCCAAAAAATTCCGCGATCTTTCGGACCTCTTCATCGGTTCCAACCGCCAGTTGCCACACACCGAGTTCGGTGGAGCCCTTGCCCATATATCCGAGGCCGTAGGATTTAAGTTTTGCAGGAGTGTCGTTTTCCGGGTCGAACGATATTGAGAGCAGAGCCGTTTTATCTTTTAAGCCAGGGTCGTTGTTTATATTATTTGCGGCGTCGCTGAAATTCGTTGACATCTTAATGCAGTAGTCAGCCAACGGACACTGGGCGTAGATAAACGTGATGGCCCAAGCCTTGCCGCGGAAGTCTTTTGGTGAAATTCGCTTTCCGTCTTGATTCGTCAGCGTAAAATCGGGGACGGCTTTGCCGACCTGTGGCTCGTTCACAGGCGTCGCAGGCTGATTCGGATCGGCGGCAGCGACGATGCGTATATTCTCTAGCCAGTATGGTTCGTTCGCTGAGTTGTCCACGACCAATTCGGCGCGGACCTCGGCTCCGGGCTTGAGTTCATTCCAGACCCACGCTTCCCGGATCGGAAATTCCATCGTCATCTCTTTCATAAATCCGGGGATCTCTTCGTGTTCTATCGTCGCTCGTTTCGCCAGCTTGTCGACAGCAACGACCTTGCCTCTGAGATCGTAGCGCTTAGCGTCGGTGGAGGTGCTTGAGGTTGCGGCCGTACCACCGCACGCAGAAAAGAAGAATGAAAGAAAAGCTATAAGCGAAAGCTGCAAGAAGCGCTGATACATATCCTTCATTGTTTCTACGAAGGAAGCCGAAATCAAATCCGTAGTGCTGAATCGAAAGAAGAGAAGGCGTTTGGCGCACCTTCTCTTTATGCTTGGGGCAAACTCGCCGCTCTAGCGGGCGGCGACAATGCTCGGCTTAGCGCCGAGCGAAGTCAGGGGAATATCACCTTCACGGCCGAATGCAAGGGCACGAAATCTTGGTTTTGAGCTGTCGTAGATATACCAGGTGCCGTCGCGATACACCGCGTAATCGGTCGTTCCGTCGCCATCATAATCGCCGGGCACCGGACGGGAATCGGAAAAGCCAAATTCAAACTGTTCGAGCTCATCGTTGGCAATGTCGTTTACCAACCAAATGCCTCCACGAAACACAGCCAGGTCGGCACGTCCATCCCCCGTGTAATCTCCGGGAACAAGTATATCCGATGGCTGTCCGAAGGTGTGTACGGTCATCAACCTCGATTTACTTTGTGTGATGTACCAGCGATTTTCTGTTGAACGAAAAACGGCCTTGTCTATCAAGCCGTCGCCGTCGTAGTCGGCTGGAACCGGAGTGTCACCATTAACACCCAATTCTGAGATCAACGCTTTCGAAGGTGAAAAACCGTTCTGCGATGTCAGGATGTACCATTTGCCGTCAACCGGACGCCAAACGGCGAGATCGGCGACGCTATCGCCGTCATAATCCGCGGGTAAAGGAATGTCCTGGATACTTTTGGTTGTCTGTCCCCATCGGATGCGCGCGATATAGCCATCGCGGCTGCGAAGTATGTACCATGTGCCGTTGGAGGGACGCCAGACCGCAACGTCCTTGATCCCGTCGCCGTCGTAATCGGCAGGAACCTGAACGTCGCCTTTCAATCCCCACTGAATCGCGGAATAACCGCCTTTTCCATCCGACGACTGTATTCGCCAAAGGTTCGTAGTCGGATCGACAACCGTAAGATCATCGGCAGCGAGTCCGGTTATGCTCAGAATGACGGTTAGGATCGCCGCGGCGAAGAAAGGCCTAATTGTTCGGAGTGTGGGATTCATGGGAGTACTAAACTGTCCTTCACCCTTCCGGGTTTGTTTTCTGCCATACAAAACTGACAATTCGGAATAACTTCCTGTAAAATCGGAATTTTCTCATATGGCAGCGAAAATACTTGGTGGGAAGGAGATTGCCGAAGCCATCAAGGCCGAAATTCGGGCTGAGATCGTTGACCTCAGCGAGGTCCACGGGTTTGTGCCGTGCCTGGCCGTCGTTCGGGTGGGCGATGATCCGGCATCCGCGGTCTACGTCGGAAACAAGGTCAAAACCACCGAAGAACTCGGCCTTGCCTCCATACACCACCATCTTCCGGCCGCGATCGAACATTCGGAGTTGCTCGAGCTGGTGCGGTCTCTGAACGAACGCGATGATGTCGACGGGATTCTTGTTCAGCTTCCGCTTCCGCCGCAAGTCGATGACAGTGAGATCCTGGAAGCGATCGATCCGGAAAAGGACGTCGACGGTTTTCATCCGGTTAATGTCGGCCGCCTCTCGCAGGGGCGTGAAACGCTCGTGCCTTGCACACCGGCCGGCGTGATCGAGATGCTAAAGCGTTCAGGTGTCCCGATCGAAGGTCAACACGCGGTGATCGTCGGCCGCAGCAACATCGTAGGCAAGCCGATGGCGATGCTTTTGCTTCAGGAGAACGCGACCGTAACCATTTGTCATTCGCGGACGCGCGATCTTGCTTCGATCACGAGTCAGGCGGATATTCTCATAGCGGCGATCGGACGGGCCGGCTTTGTGCGTGGTGAACATATCAAGGAAGGCGCAACCGTGATCGACGTCGGGATCAACAAGGTTTCGGACGTCGGTTTCGTGCGCGAGCTATTTGATGGAGTGGAGATCGATAGGCGGCTCGACGCAGTTAGCAAGCGAGGCTTTACATTGGTCGGTGATGTACATCCAAAGGAAACGGTACTAAAAGCCGGGGCCTATACACCGGTTCCGGGGGGTGTCGGTTTGCTTACGATCGCAATGTTGATGCGAAACACGGTCGAAGCGGCAAAACGACGAAGAAGAATCTCTTAACCGCAGAGAAATGAACTTATGAACTTTGAAGAATACCAATCCGAAGCAAGTCAAACGGCGCTCTACCCGCGGCGAATGTCGAACCTCGAGTACCCGACTCTTGGCCTCGCGGGCGAAGCGGGCGAGGTCGCCAATATCGTCAAAAAGATCCAGCGTGATCACGGCGGTATCATCAACGATGAGATCCGCGCGAAGCTCAAAGACGAGCTCGGCGATGTTCTTTGGTACATCTCCGCATGCGCTGATGAGCTTGGGTTAACGCTCGAGGAGATCGCGGGCTATAACGTCAATAAGCTTGCGAGAAGGCACGGGCGTTAGAACGAGCCGCTCACGGTTTATAGGCGGGCTTGCCCGCCGAATCATGAAGCTCACAATTGCAGGCAAGCCCGCCTCTAAATATCGTATGTTGAAGATCGGCCTCACAGGTTCTATCGCGGTTGGCAAATCTTTCGTTTGCGAGTGCTTTCGCGAGCTGGGTTGCCACGTTCTCGATGCAGACAAGACAGCGCGGGAGGTTGTCGAACCGGGGACCGAAGGGCTAAGGCAGGTCATCGCGGAATTTGGAAACGGTGTTCTTGATCCGAATGGTACGCTGGATCGGAAAAAACTAGGCGCGATCGTATTTCAGAACGATGAGACACGTCAGCGTTTGAATTCGATCATTCATCCTCTTGTGATCGAAAAGCAAAATGAATGGCTCGCGAATTTAGAGCGTGTCGCCCTTGGCGGTATCGCCATCGTTGATGCAGCATTGATGATCGAGTCGGGCGCTTATAAGCGATTTGACAAGTTGATTGTCGTTTGGTGCGCGCCTGATATACAATTGTCGCGATTGATGAACCGGGATGGCTTGTCGCGACTTGAAGCTGAGGATCGAATAGCCGCACAAATGGCGCAGGACGAAAAAAAATCGTATGCGGACTTTTTGATCGATACTTCTAGGGGCTTCGAGGATACGCGCGAACAAGTTGTCGAAACTTTCACCTCCCTAAGGCATCTCATTAGTTAGGAATGCCGTTCAATACCAGAATAATTCGTAGGTTTAGCATAACGGTTATCGTTTGGACCTTGGTCTGCTTTCTATCATCGTGCGCTGAATTAAAACGTCACGAGCCGAATCCTTATTTGGCGGAAACGCAGCCGCCCGCGAGGCAAGAGTTTCGCTGGAGCAACGGCGGGATGCCGAAGAGCCTTGATCCGGCACGAGCGTCCGCGGCGCCGGAGACGGACGTCGTACGCGCGATCTACGAAGGGTTGACGGAGGTCGATCCGAAAACGTTCGAGGCTGTCCCGGCGGTTGCCGAGGAATGGTCTGTTTCCGACGACGGACGAACGTGGTCCTTCAAACTTCGCGAAGACGCAAAATGGTCAAATGGGAAACCGGTAATAGCGAACGACTTCGTTCGCTCATGGAAGCGGCTTCTCGACCTCAGAGAACAAACGGCGCATCGCAATTTGCTCGCGAACATTGCAGTTGCAGCAGGAACCGAACAAGGAATGTCCGAGCCGGAAGACTTTGTGCGATCGGAAAAGCCTCCCGAACCGGCACCTAAAGACGCGATCGAGTCCGATGCCCGACAGCCGCCGGAAACTGCTCCCGGCGAACCGCCCGTGCGGCTTGATGTCTCCGCGCCGGATCATAGTACTCTGGTCGTAAAACTCACGAAGCCGGATCGAGACTTTGCGAAGCTCGTGGCCCATCCCATCTTTCGCCCCGTTTTCGGCAGTGCCGAGGGCTTTGACAAGAAGCAGCTGGATCCAAGGATCGTGACCAACGGAGCATTCAGGATCAGCTCGATCGATGAGAATGGGATCTCATTGGAGCGGTCTGAAACGTATTGGAATCATGACAGGGTCGAATTGGACCGCGTTTCGTTCGTCCCGTTCGGCAAGGCCGACGAGGCGCTCGAAGCATATCGAACAGGGAAGGTGGATGCTGTTACAAACGTCGATTTCGCCCCGCTAGCTCAGAAGGTATTTTCATCCTACTCGGATATTCGGAGGAACGCGTTTGCAGCGTTGAATTTTTATGAGGTCAACCACACGAAGCCGCCCTTTAACGACCGTCGTGTAAGGGAGGCCCTAGCGATCACGATCGAACGCGAACGTTTGCTTGCTGGAGAACTTGAAGGGACAACGAGGCCGGCTCTTTCATTTTTGCCGTTCGCGTTGACGACAAAGAATCAGCTCGTTCAGGACAAGGAGCGCGCACGAGACCTCATGGAGCAGGCCGGTTATGAAGGCGGGCGGGGCTTTCCGGTCGTGCGTCTCGTCGTAAATCGAAATGACACCCAACAGCGCATTGCACGGTCGGTCGCAAGAATGTGGAAGGAAAATTTGAATATCGACACGGATGTTATTGTTAAAGAAAATTCTGATGTCGCTGAGATCCATCGGCAGATGGACTTCGATATTCTTCGCCGGGGTGTTGTGCTTCCGGTCGTGGACGAGGCCGTCTCGATGTCAGCGATACTTGGAAGGTCAAAAGATCCGGACGCGTTCGAGTTGGCTTCCACCGTAACCTCGGAAAGCCAGGATCGGAATCCTTCAAATCGTTATCCGGAAAACACCAACCAAAACTCAAACGCGAATTCGGCCGGTCAAAAAGGATCCACGCGGCCGAGCAAAACAACTCTCAGTCAGGACGCCGCGCTTTACGAGTTGCGCGCAATTCCGCTTTATTTCCCGACTTCATTTGCGTTGGTCAAGCCCTATGTGGAGGGTTTTGAGATCAGCAGTCTTGACGCACCCCTGCTTACCGGAGTATCGATAAACAGCGACTGGCAGCCGAAACGTCAATAGGCACGAACCGTGAACTCTCCTTCATGAATGATAACGGCACAATTCTCACCGTGCGGGACCTGGCTATCTGTTTCAGAACCGACAACGGTGCCGTCAGGGCTGTCACCGGCGTTTCCTTCGATCTGATTAAAGGCGAGACGCTGGGCATGGTCGGGGAATCCGGCTCCGGTAAGACCGTAACGAATCTTTCATTGATGCGGCTGATGCCGGACGCAGCGCAAATCGCGAGCGGCGAGATCGACTTTGATGGGATCGATCTTGTCGCGGCTTCGGATAAAGAAATGCTCAAGATCCGGGGCCTCCGGATCGCGATGATCCCTCAGGATCCGATGACGTCTCTGAATCCATTTCTTAAAATATCGACGCAGTTAATGGAGGTCACACAACTTCATCTGGGCCACACCAGGGACCAGGCATATCAGCATGCGATCAAAATGCTGAAAATGGTGCGCATTCCGGACCCCGAGGAACGTGTGGACCACTATCCCCATCAATTTTCCGGTGGAATGCGCCAGCGGGTGATGATAGCGATGGCGCTGAGTTGTGACCCGGAACTGCTGATCGCGGACGAACCGACAACCGCACTGGATGTTACGATCCAGGCTCAAATACTTGAACTAATAAA
>DATFEW010000128.1:0-6445 GCA_035250805.1 Pyrinomonadaceae bacterium | reverse complement strand
AATGAATCTGAATCGATTCGGTTTGTTCCGCGCGAGTCCGCCGCCGAGCTTCGAGCGAACATCGAACTTGCCCGACTGGAGAAGGCGAATGAGATCGCCGAGATCTTTGCGTCGAGCGAACGGGGAACGAAGATCATCCGCGTTTCGTTGAATGTTGAGAACGGCCGTATCGCGCAGATCGAGATCGAGGACCGAGACAAGGTGCGATCGGGGATAATGGCAGACGTTACCGCCAGCCTGACGCATGAATCGATCCTCGCCTCTGCGCTGAAGTGGCAGGACAAGCTCTCGATGCGGCGGAAGAACCCTATTAGAACCGTTGGTATCATTGGGGAGAAAAAGCAAGCACGAAATCTTCAGAAGCTCCTCGCGCTTTTGAACAAAGGCGCCGGCGACAATATTTCAGTATTCGAAATAGATCGCAAGGGTGCCAATCCAGTGGCAAAAGAGCTTCGACGGCTGAAAATGTCCGACCTTTGGCGCGAGCGGGTAGCGAAACTTAAGATTCCTGAATCCCTCGATCCTACGAAAACCGCGCAAAAGATCGTTGATATGTCGCCGGGCGAGATCGACCGCATCGTCTCGAAAAACGGCGAGACGCTTAGGTTTTTGGGAATGCCGTTTGCCCGTGTGCGGACCATCATGGGACGCGAAAAGGCGTGGTTCGGCACAGGGCAGATACGACGGCCCGTGAGTGAATCGGCTAAACGAGCTTTTAGGGAGCTTCGTGAGGCGCTTGAACTCTATCGACGATCCGATCCGCCAAGCAAGCGTCACGATTGGTACCGGCTCGCTTCTGAAGCATGGCTCGAATCGATCCTTCGACGAAACATCAAATCGCTCGATGCGAACCTGATACTGTCGCCGATCTACAATCAGTTCCGCTCATCGAACGACAAGATCGACCTCCTCGCGATCCGAAAGGACGGACGCCTCGTGATCATTGAGATTAAGACCTCGCCCGATCGCGAGATGATCCTGCAGGCGGCCGACTACTGGCGCAAGATCGAATTGCGAAGGCGACGCGGGATCCTCGCCGAGGCACGGCTATTTGGCGAGGTGGAAATTATCGATAAACCTGCCTTGGTCTACGCTGTCGCTCCGGCGCTCAGCTTCCATTACGATTTCGAATACTTTGCCCGGATGCTTGGTCCAGAGATCGAGCTATGGCGATGGGAGCTGCATGAGGACTGGCGACGGGAAATAAAAGTCGTCGGAAGGCAAACCTATTAGATCCTTTGGGCCGAACGAAGTCGGTGAAACGCAAACGTACCTTTTACGCCGATTACGAAAAGAACAACAAAAAATCCCGCAACTCCCAAACCCAAAATCCCTAGGCCGAAAGCTACAAGCTGAAATGCTTTTTCGATAATGAAAAGAACGAGGCCCGTAACGGCGCAGATCCGGCTACGTCGATAGGTCCCCCATGCGATCAGTCCGAACAACACCGCATCGATATAGGACCACGGATCAAATCCGCCAACGGCCTGACCTAATAACAATGACATCGTAGCCACAATGAATGTTATTGCAGCCACAATGCCCGCCGCCCAAACACCCTTGTTAGAGGCGGCGATCGCGCCTGGAAGATCTACGATGGTAGGCCAATACCACTTTTCATTCGACATATTTCTTGGTGAGCTCCTTGAATGATGATTAATTCACGAATTTGTATCCGACGCCGCGGACGGTAAGAACGATTTTGGGATCGTTCGGTTGGTCTTCAAGATATTTTCGCAGACGGACGATGAAATTGTCTATAGCTCTTGTGTCGGTGTCTTCCTGTAAGCCCCAAACGTCCTCCAGGATTGTCTTACGTGAAACCGCGGTTCCCTGATGGTCGATCAGATACTGTAGCAGCTTTGCCTCCATCAGAGTGAGGCGATGCACTTCGCCGTCAGCGCGAAGTTCAAGATTTGCGAGATCGACCGTCCGTCCATTGATCTCGATCGATTCTTTCGGTCGTGCTTCGGCGCTTCTTCGGGACCATCCGCTTCTTCGAAGCAGGCCGTTCAGACGTGCGAGGAAGATATCAAGGTCGAACGGTTTTGGGAGATAATCGTCTGTTCCGGCCTCAAAGCCCTGTAAAACATCCTCGGGGCGGCCGCGAGCGGTCAGCATCAGAATAGGCGTGTAGTTCTGCATCGAGCGAAGCGATCGCGCGACCGCAAACCCGTCCATCCCCGGCAGCATTACATCCAAAATGACGGCATCAAATTTGGCGGCACCAAGCTCGTCAAGTCCCTTCTCGCCTGTCTCCGCAATGCGCACTTCGTAACCCTCGGCCTCCAGGTTGAACCGCA
This sequence comes from Pyrinomonadaceae bacterium, assembly GCA_035250805.1. Lineage (GTDB taxonomy): Bacteria > Acidobacteriota > Blastocatellia > Pyrinomonadales > Pyrinomonadaceae > OLB17. The sequence goes on along the minus strand of DATFEW010000128.1, from coordinate 4,142 downwards.
AACCGTTGGCGATGTTTTTCTCGTCCTCTACGATCAGGATTCGCGTCATGCTTTGGGTAACTGTACAAGAAACGTGCTGCCTTTGCCCTCGCCGCGGCTGTCGGCCTTCACGCGGCCGCCGTGACGTTCGATTATCGATTTTACGATGAACAGCCCGAGACCGGTCCCCTTAGCGCCGTTTCCGGAGGCATCCGAGCGATAAAATCGTTTGAATATGCGTTTCAACTCGGCAGGCGGAATGCCGACCCCCTTGTCCCGAATGACGACGGCGATGCGATTGCTGAAACCGGTGCTCTGCGCTTTGACCGTCACCTTCGGCCCATCGCCGCTGTATTTCACCGCGTTGTCCAGAAGATTGACGAATGCGGATTGCAGTTCATCATAATTGCCGTTCACCAAAAGAGGTTCGCCGCCCGAAACATACTTGATCGAATCTTTATTCAAATTGTACCGGGAGTTGACGATGCCGATCGCATCGGTCAGCACTTCGTCGATATTTAGAGTCGTTTGGGCGGGTGCACGTGTGTGCTCCTTTATTTTTCCCGCGTGGAGCACCTGCTCGACCGTATTGAGCAGGCGGTCGCTGTCCGCCAGCATAACGTCATAAAATTCGCGACGCTGTGCCTCGTCAACCTCACGTGTCCTTAGAGTTTCGAGGTACAGCTTGATGGATGCGATCGGTGTCTTTAGCTCATGCGTAACCGAGTTTATGAATGCATCGTGTTGTTCGTTCCGCCTTATTTCCCGGAGTAGGAAGATCGTGTTCAGGATCAGGCCGGTAATGATAGCCGCAAAGAAGATGATACCGAGCACGAGGAGAAGGACTTGACGAAAGCTAAGCAATATCCAGCCAACGTTAAGCGCTATCGCAAGTGCAGACAGGCAAACGCCGAACACAAGAAAAAAAATTGCTGTTTTTCTCCGCCGCATCGCTTCAATTGTGAATGTAGAACAGATATGGAAAAAAAGAAACGCTGCCTGTCATGAACCATAGACCCGTTGATCGATCTCAGGGAAGATCGTGTCGCGAGATTCGATCTCTTTAAGAAGAGTTAGCTCCTCGGGCGTAAGAGTAACGGCTTCAGTCGTTCCCGACTCTGATAGCTTAAACGCGTAACTCTTGTTCAGCATTTCGTGCAGCAGATCGAACCGGTGAATATGGGAACGAAACCGCCGCGCAGCGTATTCGACAGTCGTGCCCTTATGGATCTGGAACGCCCAATCGGAGGATTGCGCGAGAAGAAGCTCACGGGCGAGCTGGTTCGTTATGCGAACCTGCAGTTCAAAGTCTAAAGTTCCAGCTTCAAGGTTGGAAGTAGACCCCGGACCTTGAGCTTTGAACCTTGAATTTTGATCGGCGAACCTGTTCGCGATCTCCGTCATTTTTCGTTCGGCGTCATGCTGATAAGGATACATCCACGCGTTCTTGTCGTTAAGCCAGACCATATAGTAGCCATTCTCGCCCCATGACGAACCGGCTGGCTGCTGGACCTGGATCGGCAGGCCCGAATCCAGAAAATCGCCGGGCGTGGCCGGAGCGATCTCGTCCTGATCGAAGTGAAGTTGCCTGAAAAAGAAATCGAGGAATTGCGGGCCTTCAAACCACCAATGGCCATAGAGCTCAGCGTCGTAAGGAGCGACGACGAGGGGAGGCCGTCCTTCAAACGTCTTCCGGAGTTTGTGTGCCTGCGCGATCCGTTCTTGAATGAAATGTCCTGCATTCTCGGCCGCTTTAGCGCGGGCAAGTTTCGGCCTGTAGGGGAGTTTCGCATGCAGCGGCACGCCCTTGCCGGTGATCCGGTGGTACTTGAGCCCGAGATGGCGGCGTGTTCCGTCAGCATGAAGATGCGGACCAACGAATTCGATCGGCGCATCCCAGCCGATATCCCGATAGAATTCGCGGTAGAGCGGATGTCCCGGATAGCCGACTACGTCTGACCAAACCTGTCTGCTTGTTTCCACGTCTCGCGCGAAAACCGCGACTCCATTGTCACAACTAACGGGCGCGTGCACGCCGAAACGAGGCCGCGGATCGCCGTACAAGATCGCGTGTGTATCGACAATGAAGTATTCGATACCTGCTGCCTTCAGCAAATGTTCGACGCCCGGTTCGTACGCACATTCCGGGAGCCATATGCCTCGAGGTTGACGACCGAAGTGCTTTTTGTAATTCGTGACCGCGACCTGAACCTGCGCCCGCCGCGATTCTTCCGTCGAGATAAGCGGCAGGAAACCGTGAGTGGCGCAGCACGTGATGATTTCGAGTACGCCCTCGTCCTGCAGCTCACGAAACGCATTGACCAAATTTCGCCCGTAGCGATCGTTCCACAGATGAAGCGACATCGAAAGATTTTCGACGTACATCTTCGCTGCCTCGGTAAATTGCTTCGCCTCTTTTCGCGTGCGAAGCTGTTCTTTTTGAGCCAGTTCAAGGAGGTTTTCGAGGTGCTTCGTATAGCGTTCCTGGAGGAGCGGATCAGCGAGCATTTCGCAAAGCGGAGGCGAGACGTTCATCGCGATCCGGGGAGAGGCACCAACTTCGTGCAGATGTTGAAAAATGAAGATAAGCGGAAGGTAAACCTCCGTTATTGCTTCGTAGAGCCAGTCCTCTTCAAGAAACTCAGGATACTCCGGGTGCCTGACAAAAGGCAGATGTGCGTGAAGAATGAGACTGAAGTATCCAATTGGCATAAACGCGTTCGTCGTTCGTGGCCCGCTGTTCGTTGTCGACGATGAGTATAACAACGAACGACGACCCACGACCAATGAACGGTTATCGAGTGATATGTGAGCTCAATGGTGAGTATCCGCGATAATACTTTCTTGGAAAATTTACAAGGCTTGTACCGACGGCCGGTCCGTAATCTTCCTCTTCGAGCTCAGACTGATCTATGTCGAAAACCTCGCTCAGTGCCGCGGCAGCTTTTTCAGAATCCACATGTTCCGCGTGGGCCTGTAAGATGGTAAATAGAGCCGGGCCGATCTTCCATCGCAATTCTTCCAGTGTTCGGCCCGAGGCCAAGGCGACCATGGCTAACCTGATATCTTCCGGGGCGATGTTCGCACGTGCGTATTCGCGCTCGTCAAGGAGTTGTGTGAGGGCGGCGTAAGTTAATTCGTCAACCCGCTCGGTGTCATCTCCGGCAAGGACCACATCGAACGCGTCCTGTTCAAATCCGGTCACATCGAGGACCTCGGCAAACTTATGCGAGGTGATACGCCATTCTGACTGGCTTGCCGCTCGCGATGAAGGCGATTTTCGCGGCGTAGTTACCGTATTCGAAAACAGAATGCGCACGAAGGGCCGGCTCGGGCTATAGAGGCCAATCTCCGCGCGGTAGGTTCGGCCGGCATCAGTGTTGAACCAGTATGAGCCTTCGGGTTCGACCGCAAGGATCTCTTCCCGCTCGGTTTGCGTATCGAGCAAACGCAGGGCGAGCGTGTAGCCGGCGGATCCCGCGCTCAGAGTTCGACTCAACGCCTGAAACGGATTAGTCTTCAGCGACCAATAGAAATACACCCTGTTTGGCGACTGGACTTGAAGCCGGGCCCGATCTTGTTTCTCGAACAGCGGCAGTTTAGGCAACTCAAGTTGCCTAAGAGCCGCCGAGCCCATCTCATTCCCGATCTGCACGGCCGGTTCGGGTGGCGCTGCCGCGTCGATTGAAGAAACACTCTCGAGGTCGTCCTGGAACCCGGGCCCACGTTGTTCTACCTTCCTCGATCTTGAAGTTTCCGCAGACGATACCGGCTCGAGTTCGTCCAGCACAAACTCAATCACCCTAATTTCAGAGGAATCTTTCCTGGGTTTCTTCGCCATAGACAAAAATCGCCCATCAACAATAAACATTAATTATGAGTGCTAGCTTAAGAAGAAACAAGGCGGGGTGATTTCGGGGAACTTAACGCGGTAATTATTACTTAACGCAGTAATTATTTAAGATTCTTTGTCGACTTGAGGCGGACATCGATCTTGCCAACTTCGGCATTGACTCGCGCACGGACGGGAACTCGGCGCGCGTCATCGGTTATCCAAACCTCCATCTTACCCTTCTGCTCGAAGAAACGGCCGGGGCCGAACACAATCGGCTCCACACGGTAGCACCAAACCTCACCGAAGATGGTCTTTTGACGTTCGCGTG
>DATFEW010000126.1:0-3501 GCA_035250805.1 Pyrinomonadaceae bacterium | reverse complement strand
CGGCCATATCCTCTGTTAATGGCGGATTCCCGGGCACTAAAACACGATTGTTATCCTGGCCGTAAGCCGCAGAACACAAAACACCGATCCAAATCACAGACACTGCAAGACAAGACATCACGCTTTTTGCAATTCTCACTCTCTTCATATTGAAACCGCCTTCATTTGCTACTACTTGTCGAGAACTCGGATATATCGCACGGCAGTTTCAAAAAAACCCGATACACCGGAGCGAAAAAAGAATTCATATTTGTCCGAAAAATCATTTGAAACGTATTGAGTGAAGAATCCTCAAAATTTCGGGTAGGTCGCTCCTGGGACCGTAGACCGAGAGACTAATATATTGTTCCATCTTCTGGTAATCCCGAAGAGAGGACCAGTTGACATTAACCCTACCATCCACCCCCTGAGCGCGCGAGCGACTAAAAACCCCACGGACGTGATCCAATTCAAGATATTTCACCTCCTCGGCTAATTTGAACCGCTTACTATCGTCATACATGAATTTCATCAAAAACTCGGGATCAAACGGCGATCGTTTTTTCTTGGTCGTGACCAAAATATCCACTGAAAAGGGCGGCAAAGAAAACGCACCCACCCCGGGCTTTTCCCATCTTCGGATGTAGCGCAGGCCTGGGTCGCCCGGGTTCGGGTCCCCCATTGCTATCCCTTCATCGAGCAGTCCGACCGGCAACTCTATACTCACGACGCCCAATTTTTCGATCCGCACTATTGTCCAATCAGCGCTGTCTGGCGCCCTATTCGTCGTTGATCGTATCTTCTGAGGGCCTAGAGTTCGTTTAGTACCTTGCGACTGACCGATTGCTATAGATATTGCGACCACTGTAATCCCGACAATGAACAAGATTTGAGACATAGAAACCTCATTTTAAATCAAATTTCGCTCCACCTACCCATTTTTTGTTCGGTAACGTCGGATGGCGCATCATAGAGAACCGGCGTTCGCAGAGGCCTGCGACCCGCGACTTCTGTTCAGCAGGGTTTGGGGTGGGGACAGTAACTGTCGGAATTTGGAAATCCTCGAAACGAGAGAATAGGCTTTGACGGCCCGCTATCATTCAAATTGACCGATTTCTGCCTGTTTCCCGTCTCAAAAAAAGAAATTATTGACACGTTTTGAGCAAACACTTATTATTTAGGGACAACAGTGTTTGGCATTGTTGTGTATTTTCCTCGCATCTGTCTGAAAACTCGAATAACAGCCTGTCCTCGGATCCTCTCGCGTTTTCTGATCTACGGGAACTGACTCGATAAGAAATGTCATCAAAACTTGGGGAAATCCTCGTCCGCGAAAACCTGATCACACCTCAGCAATTACGCGAAGCCCTTGATTATCAGCGCGTTAACGGCGGACGTTTAGGATCGAACCTTATAAAACTTGGTATTATCTCCGATGACGTGATCACGGCGGTCCTCTCGCGCCAGTACGGCGTTCCCTCCATCAACCTCGACCTGTTTCACATCGAACCCGCCATTCTAAAGCTCATCTCGCAAGAGGTCGCGCTTAAATACACGGTGCTTCCTATCTCACGCGCCGGCACCACGCTTACCCTGGCAATGGCCGACCCGACGAACGTCTTTGCGATAGACGATATAAAGTTCATGACGGAGCTTAACATCGAGCCCGTTATCGCGTCCGAATCGTCGATCCAGATGGCGATCGGAAAGTATTACAGCGGTTCGACGTCCATCGATATCTTTGACGCCGCATTTTCATTCGAAACCGAAAAGACCAACGGCAAGAACGGCAGCGGAAAGAACGGAATGCGGGCGAGAAATGCGGCAGCCGCTAGCGGTTCTAGGGTCAAGGTCGATGAACGGCTTGCCGATTCCGACCTCGCCGTTTCGCTCGACGATTTCGATCTGACCGCCCACGACGGAGAAGAATTTGAAGTCATCGAGGACAACGAAGAGATCGATCTGGCGACATTGGCCCGCGCCAGTGAAGATGCACCCGTTGTTCGACTGGTAAACGTACTGATGGTCGATTCGCTCCGACGCGGTGCATCCGATATTCATGTTGAGCCTTACGAAAAAGATTTCCGCATCCGGTTCCGCATCGACGGCGTGCTTTACGACGTAATGCATCCTCCGATGAAGCTTCGCGATCCGCTGATCTCGCGCCTCAAGATAATGGCGAAGCTCGATATCTCTGAAAAAAGGCTGCCTCAGGACGGACGCATCAAGATCAAAGTGAAGGTCGATGACCGCTCGCGCGAGCTCGACTTTCGTGTATCGACCCTGCCAACCCTCTTCGGCGAAAAGGTCGTGCTTCGTTTGCTGGATAAAGACAAGCTGATGCTTGATATGACCAAGCTCGGCTTTGAGCCCGAAAGCCTCGAAAAATTCCAGCGAGCGATCGCGAATCCGTACGGCATGGTGTTAACGACGGGGCCCACGGGATCGGGTAAGACAAACACGCTTTATTCCGCTTTACAGTCGCTGAACACGCCGGAAACCAACATAATGACAGCCGAGGACCCGGTCGAATTCAACCTTCAGGGCATCAACCAGGTGCAAATGAAGGAGCAGATCGGATTGAACTTTGCCGCATCGCTTCGTTCATTTCTGCGACAGGACCCGAACATCATCCTCGTCGGTGAGATCCGAGATTTTGAAACGGCTGAGATCGCGATCAAAGCCGCGTTGACGGGACACCTTGTCCTCTCCACCCTCCACACGAACGACGCCCCGTCAACCATTTCGCGTCTCGTGAACATGGGTATAGAGCCGTTCCTCGTTGCGACTAGTATCAACCTTATTCAGGCACAGCGTCTTATCCGACGAATTTGCAACAACTGTAAAGAAGAGACCCATGTGCCGGTAGAAGGTCTGGTAGAGATCGGTTTCGACCTCGAAGAAGCCAAGAAAATCAAGATCTATCGCGGACGCGGTTGCGAGACATGTCTCAATACCGGCTACAAGGGCCGCGTCGGACTTTATGAAGTTATGGAGGTAACGGACGAGCTGCGTGAATTGATAATCATCGGCGCAAGCGCGATCGAACTTCGACGGAAGGCGATCGACCTGGGCATGATAACGCTGCGCGGATCCGGCCTTTGCAAATTGAGAGAAGGGATAACAACGATCGAAGAGGTCGTGAAGGAAACAGTGGCATAAGTTTGGAGGAAATATGCTAAAAAGGGCAATCGCATTATCGTTGGCATTGATCATAGGTATCGGAACCATCATTCCGATCGCTACGGAATATGCCGAAGCAGGACCAAAAAAATCGAAGCGCTACAAGAAAAAGCAAAAGCGCGGCTGGCGTGGGGTAAAGAAATACTCTAAACGCTGGTGGCAGCTTTACCGCGCACAGGAGCGGCGCAAGAAACAACTGGCTAAACGCCGCCGGGCGTTGCGGTTAAAGCGGCTTCGGCTTGCCAAACTCCGCAGGGCCAAGCAGCATCGGACGAGCGCGAAAAAGGTTAACGCCAAACCCGCTCCGTCAAGCTCTTCGTCAGCGCCGGTCCTGCCGTC
>DATFEW010000124.1:0-6500 GCA_035250805.1 Pyrinomonadaceae bacterium | reverse complement strand
TCACGGATCGTATTCGACCGTGCAACATTTGCCTTCTTTAAATCGATCCGCCTCATTTCGTTAGTTATACAGCAGTGAGGATTTTGTTCAACTTCAAACATTTAAAAATTATTTGGCGCAGTGAAATTACGTTTGCGGTTTATCCTTTAATTGGTATACCGCTAACAATCAGTTTCTCGAATGCTTTTTCATTAAAGATCTAGCGAATTTGAAAGAGGACTGTTCTGCGCCTACACTTTTCCGATATCTGTTCATCTCGTTTGAATTTTGGAAACAACAAGTACTTGATCGATGGGTTTTGCTCGGTTTCACAACAACGCCGCTATGAATGGAACGGAATCACGAAAACGTTTGATCCAAGCCATTTTGATCTACTGCGGCTTGGTCGTAAGCGTGGTCGGTCAAACACCCGTCTTCAAGGATGAGTTTGACAAAACCGCCGGCAGTGCTCCAGACCCGAAGAAATGGACGGCCGAAAGAGGTGGAGGCGGTTGGGGTAACGAGGAGCTTCAGTTTTATACCGGATCAAATGAGAACGCTTTCCACGACGGACGTGGATCCCTTGCCATCAAGGCAATAAAACTCCCGTCGGCAACCAATGTGGAATGCTGGTATGGAAAATGTCAATATACGTCGGCCCGGCTCATAACGAAAGGAAAGTTCGATTTCAAATATGGGCGCATCGACGCTCGAATAAAAGTACCTCGTGGTGCCGGAGTCTGGCCTGCCTTTTGGATGCTTGGAAACGACATTGATAAGGCGGGCTGGCCGAACTGCGGCGAGATCGATGTGATGGAATTTATCGGTCGCGAACCTTCCACTGTTTACGGCACGCTTCACGGTCCGGGGTATTCCGGCTCAAACAGTATCGGCGGGTCTATAACACTTTCAGACGGCAAGAAAATTTCCGACGATTTTCATGTTTTTTCAGTCGAATGGACCCAGAATGAAATTCGATGGTTCTTCGACGGCATGAATTATAAAACGATCACCCGTAACGACACTCCGAAAGGAACGCCATGGGTGTTCGATCATCCTTTCTTTATTATTTTGAATTTTGCGATTGGCGGGAAATGGCCCGGCAGCCCGGACAGTTCGACCCAGTTTCCCCAATCAATGTTGGTCGATTATGTGCGAGTTTATGAGTCGAAAGACACTCAAATAAAATGAACTTACGGCAATGAATTCTATGACAAAAAGATTCTCCACTTCCTCGTTCCGTTTGTCGGTAGTTTGTCTGGCGACCATAACGTTAGTCCTGCTCGCAATCAGCAGATCGGAGCATGCATCGGCACAGTCTTTCCCGTTTCGCGATCCGAAGCTGTCGATCGACGAGCGTGTTCGCGATCTATTATCTCGAATGACATTGGAAGAAAAGGCTGCTCAGACGTTGTGTCTGTGGATGGAAAAGCCCAACGACAACAGCCGCGTGCCAAAAGAGCAGTTGCCTTTCGGCGGTGAGTTTTCGCCGGAGCTGGCCAAACAAAAAATGCCGCTCGGACTCGGCCAGTTTGCGCGACAAAGAGAGGGCCTGGATCCCAAACGTGCCGCAGAGTATGCAAATTCGGTACAGAAGTGGTTAAAGGAAAATACGCGTCTGGGAATTCCCGCGATCTTTCACGACGAGATCCTTCATGGAAACATGGGCGAGGGGGCCACGGTCTTCCCGGTCCCGCTGTCGTTGGCCGCGAGTTGGGACACCGATCTTGTTTCCCGCGTGTTCAAGGTCGGCGCCCGACAGACTCGTATTCGAGGCAGTCACCATGTGCTCGGACCCAATATGGACCTTGCTCGTGAGCCGCGATGGGGGCGCACGGAAGAGACATACGGCGAAGATCCATACCTGGCTTCTGAAATGGTCGTCACGGTTGTTAAGGCCCTACAGGGAGACGCCGAGCATAACACTCAGAAATTCGGTGATATGAATGTCGTTGCGACCGGAAAGCACTTTGCCGGACACGGGCAGCCGGAAAACGGAACCAATGTAGGACCAGTCAACATATCCGAAAGGCTATTGCGCGAGACTCATTTCGCGCCATTTGAGGCGGCCGTAAAGCGGGCAAATCTGCTTAGTATAATGCCCGCCTACCACGAAATTGACGGTGTCCCGGCTCACTCGAATCGGTGGCTACTCGAAACGGTCTTGAGAAACGAGTGGGGTTTTCGGGGAGTGGTCGTCTCGGACTATTACGCAAACACCCAACTAATAGAACGACATCAAGTTGCGGCGACGGATGCCGACGCGGCGAAACAGGCGCTGATGGCCGGAGTTGATGTCGAGCTGCCCGAACCCGCGGTTTATAAAACGCTAACGGAACAAGTAAAAACAGGAGCGATTCCCCAGAAGGTACTGGATACGGCCGTCGCCAGGATCCTTCGTCAGAAGTTTCAATTGGGATTGTTCGAAAACCCTTATGTCGATCCGCTGAGAGCCGCGCAGTTGACCGACACCGTGGAAGACAGGCAGCTTGCTGCCGAGGCGGCCCGGCGTTCGATCGTTCTGCTGAAGAATCAAAACAACACTCTGCCTTTGGACAGATCAAAATTGCGGTCTATCGCCCTCATTGGTCCCAACGCGGCTAGAGCTCATCTCGGCGGGTATACCGATCCAAAACCTCCGCGAACGGTTAGCATTCTCGATGGCGTTAAGACCAAGCTCGGAAGCAGTGTGAAGGTTAACTATGCCGAGGGAGTAAAGATCACAAAGGAAGGAGGAAACTGGTTTGGAGACGCGGTAACACTCAATGACGCTCAGAGCGATAGCAGGCTGATATCAGAGGCAGTCGAAACTGCAAAGGTTTCCGATGCTGTGATCCTTGTGATCGGCGGAAACGAAGATACAAACAAAGAAGGCTGGGCCGAAAACCACCTGGGCGACCGTGATTCCCTGGAGCTCGCCGGGCGGCAAAACGATCTGGTCAAGGCCGTTCTGCAAACAGGCAAGCCGACCGTGGTTTTTTTGATAAATTCTGGCCCTCTTGCCATCAATTACGTGGCCGAGAATGTTCCTGCAATTTTGGAAGGTTTCTATCTGGGCGAGGAAACCGGCACGGCGGCAGCCGACGTTTTATTCGGTGACTATAATCCCGGTGGGAAGCTTCCTGTTTCGTTTCCGCGATCTGTCGGGCAACTGCCTATATATTACAACCGCAAACCGACGGCCAGGCGCGGGTATTTGTTCTCAACGACCGAGCCTCTGTATTCGTTTGGGTTCGGTCTTAGTTATACGAGCTTCAAATATTCTAATGTGCATCTCGCAAAATCTAAGATCGGGCCAAACGAGGCAACTGCTGTTACCGTTGACGTAACGAATACTGGAAAACGACGCGGCGATGAGGTCGTACAGATGTACATTCGTGACGAAGTTAGCTCCGTCACACGGCCTGTTAAGGAATTGAAGGGCTTCGAAAGGATCTCACTCGACCCGGGCGAAACACGAAAGGTTACATTCCCGATCACGCCAGAGAAATTGCATTTCTATAACCGCGAAATGAAACGGGTGGTCGAACCAGGAAAATTTCAGATCATGGTTGGCGGTAGTTCAGTGCATCTCACCATGCAGATATTGGAGGTCGTCGAGAACTAGGCATTAGGCGCGGTCTATCAATTTGATTTCCTTAATCGCTCAACCGCCTTCGCAGTATCACCCGCCAAATCGATCACGGTATCAAGCGCCTTGCTTGCCTCGCCTGCGTCGCGAACAGTATAAACGCCATTTGCCTTGAACATCGGGTTCTCGGTAAATCGGCTGATTTCAATGCAAAGATCATAAACGGCGTCATTAACCGATTCGATCGTCAGAATTCTCCTACCCGGGCGTGTCCTACTCGACTCTTCTGACAAGGCGAGCGAATCTCGCAATCTGGATGCGCGTTTTCTTATTTCGTCGGAATCTTTCTCCAACTTCTTAAGGTCGAAAAGTGCGCCCGCAGCGATCACCCGCACCGCTTCAGCGCGGATCGTTTGGATGCGCACGAAATCTTCATTCATCTGTTTAATAAGGTGCGGATCCGTAATTGTGCGAACACGTCGCGCCCGGAGTCTTTGCGGCAGAGACCGAAGATCCTGTTCCCTTAGCCGGCGCTCGATAGATTCACTGAAGGGTCCAAGCGGGTTTGTCGAGGGGCTAGGCTTCGCCTGAGCAGCAGCCACGTAGAACGCCGCGGCCGTGAGTCCAACCGAGAAGAGGCAGGTAAAGATCTTCCGGGTCATAGATATTATGATGTTACACCTAATTATCTTTGAGTTAATAGTTTTAGCCGTACACTTTTCAAAAAAAGATCTTTTAGCTTGAAGAATGAAAAAGCTTCAAATAGAATGAGGGCACGATTTTTCCTTTCGTGATTTCAATCTCAATTTATTAGCTTGCGTAAACTGTAGGACGAAATGTGGCCGCGAACTTTTGCAGGCCGCGACAACAAACTCTAACTCGCCGGTTCACAAAGCAGGTTTGAATTCGCTATTCGGAGCTGAAGTATCTATGAGAAACTTCGTATCGAGATCGCTTTCCGCACTTACCTTGCTACTTGCCGTTCAGATTACTGCGTCGGCTCAATCTGCGGCCGGTTCCATTAGCGGCGTCGTTACCGACCAGAATGGAGATCTAATTCCAAACGCCGTAGTCACCGCCACTAACACGGCGACGAACCAGGGGCGAACGGTAACGACGAATGGCGAGGGCGCATATGCAATCGCTTCCCTGCCGGTTGGCACATACGAAATCAAGATCTCGGCACCTGGATTCCGAGAACAGACCTTCCGAGCGATTCCCCTGAACGTTGGTCAGACAGTCTCCCTGGACGGCAATCTAGCCGTTCCCGGGGCTAGCATCGATATAGAAAGCATGCTCGCTTCTGCTCCTCTCGTTGATACGGAAACCGCGAAAGTTGACAGTGTAATTGCCAGTAAGGAGATCGAAAATCTTCCGCTCAACGGCCGAAACTATCTCGAGCTCGCACTCCTTACACCCGGCAATACTCCTGCGCCGAATTTCGATCCCACAAAATCGAATACCGTATTAATATCCTCTGCGGGTCAACTTGGCCGGGGCGGCAATGTGATGCTCGACGGTACGGACAACAACGACGACATGGTCGGCGGGTCGCTGATCAATATTTCGCAGGACGCTGTTCAGGAGTTTCAGGTCACAACCAACCGGTTCTCCGCCGAATTCGGACGTTCGGGCTCTTCGATAATAAATGTTGTGACTAAATCCGGAACGAATAGCTTGCGTGGTTCGGCCTCGTTCTTTGCCCGTGACGACGCCTTACAGGGCCTGCCCGCCACATATGATCGAAGTCTGCCAGCTCCACCCTTTGACCGTCAGCAATACTCCTTCACCTTAGGCGGCCCGATAGTCAAGGATAAATTCTTTGCCTTCGGTGCGGTTGAATATCGCGACCAGGACGGAGCTGTATTGGTAAGTCGACGCGATGTTCCGACACGGACGATCATACGCGAGTTCTTCCCGGCCCCGAGTAATGACGCACTGCTTAACACTCGATTCGATTACCTTCCGACCGATCACGATAGGCTCAATTTCAGGTATAGCTTTCAAGATGTGAAGGACACAAATTCGAGCCGTCTTGATCGTGAGATCGGATCGGCATCATACACGCAGGAGTTGCGCAACCGGTTTCATGCATTCATGGCGGGATGGTCGCGCGTATTTAGCCCAACGATCGTAAACGAATTGAATTTCAGCGTGAACGATTTCGACAACAATACGGTCCCGCTTTCCGATCAGGTGCAGCTCACATTTCCGAGCATTCTCGACGGAGCTTCATTCCGCGTGCCGCAGGCGACAAAGCACACGCGGTTTCAGATATCGGATTCCGTGACAACGATACTCGGCAATCACACTCTTAAATTCGGCGGGGACATGCAGAGAATAAATGCCGATCTCGACCTCGGTGTTTTTCGTCAGGGCCGCATCGAATTTGTCCAGGATTTCGCGACATTCGACCATAATAACGACGGCCAAATAAATGATCTCGATCTGCTGTTTGCGGTCACACTTCGCAGCCAGTTTCCGGACCGTGATCTGGTTTTGCCCAACGTCGACAACACTCATTTTGCTTTCTTTGTTCAAGACAATTGGCGGGTGAGGCGAAATCTGACCCTCACTCTCGGCCTTCGCTATCAACTGGACACGAATGAAAAGAACAACTCCGGTTACGGCGATATTAATCCGCTCGTTGCGTCCTTCTATAGCGGCGATCGAAAGCGCGATCTGAACAATTTTGCGCCGCGCGTTGGCTTTAACTATTCGGCTCTGAACGGAAAACTCAGTATTCACGGCGGCTATGGAATCTATTATGATCGCATCGTATTGCAGTTGATCACTCTCGAACGAGGTCTTGACGGCCGGGCGCTTCCGGTCGCCGTCCGTGCCGGTAATGCTTTGACGGATCCCAATGGCGTGCCGATCTTTCTGGATCAGAACGGCCGTTTCGTTCCCGGTGCCCCCACCTTCTCAAATCCGTTTACAGCGTTCATTC
>DATFEW010000106.1:0-2467 GCA_035250805.1 Pyrinomonadaceae bacterium | reverse complement strand
CTCTTTAATAAACGGGTAACCTTTGCCATGATCAAAAAAGACTATCGGGTCAAGTCGTTTGGTGGGAACGCAGGCGAGGCGAAGAGAAAACTCTTCGGGTATCCTAACTAAAATGTTAACATAAAATTCATTATACAGCCGAGATTTTTAACAATGAATAAGAACTTTTTTCAGTTAGCAATAATAGCCGTTTTATTTGGGTCCCAGGCGGTTTTTGGCCAGTCGTTGCCTGCAGGTACGGCTTCGGTTTCGCCGTCATCCGCAAGCAAACAGTTCATGCCGGTGGCGGACGTTCGCGAGGGCATGCGGGGTACCGCCCGGTCAGTATTTCGCGGTTCGGAGCCCGAAGAGTTCAATGTCGAGATCCTGGGCGTCCTTCCGGGAGCCATAGGCCCGAAACAAGACCTCATCATCGGTCGCTTGAGCGGAGGCCCGGCCGAAAGAACCGGTGTTTTTGCCGGCATGTCCGGGTCCCCGGTCTATGTGAACGGCAAGCTGGTGGGTGCCATCTCGTACAGCTTTCCCTTCTCAAAAGAGCCTATCTGCGGAATTACGCCTATTGAACAAATAGTTTCTATATTTGAACAAAAACATCCCAGAAAGTCCGCGCTCTCAGAACCGCGTTCGTTCTCGTTTGGCGAGGTTGTTTCAAGCAACTCTTCGAGCGGTCTCTCTGGTTACGCCGTCCAGGACAGTCCGCGTATTTCAGCGATGTCAGCAAATTCGATGTTGATGGCCGTGGCAGGTCAATCCTTCCGGCCGATCGCGACGCCTTTGACGTTCAGCGGTTTTTCTCAGGGCACGCTCGATCGTTTTTCGCCCCAGTTGCTTCAGGCCGGCCTGGTCCCGGTTGCCGCATCCGGAGGTTCCTCGCCGATAACGCCAATGAAAAAGGCGGGGCCGGAAACACTGACCGGTGGAAAGTCGGTTACGATGCAGCTTGTCCGCGGCGATTACGGGCTGTCCGCGTCGGGAACCGTAACGATGCGCGACGGCGAAAAGATCTTTGCATTCGGGCATCCTTTTCTTGGGCTGGGCTCCGCTGATCTCGCTATGTCTGAATCCCACGTGGTCACGGTCGTACCAAGCGTAAATAATTCGTTCAAATTGGCTGTTGACGATTCGCTCGTCGGCACAATGACGCAGGACCGGGCGACCGGCGTATTTGGCAAGCTCGGCAGCGCGCCAAAGATGATCCCTGTTAAGCTTTCGATCACAACCAGCCGTGGTCAGGAACAAGCAGTGAATTTTGAGGTGGCTCAGGATGAAACCCTAACCCCGCTGCTCCTGAACATCACGATGTACAACTCCCTGATCGCCCAGGAGCGAACGATGGGTGTATCTACGATCACGATGAGCGGTGAGGTCAAGGTCAAAAACATGGCGCCTGTCAAGCTTTTGCGGCGGTTCGCCGGCAGCCAGGCATTCCAGATCGGGGCACTTTCAGTTTCGTCTCCGGTCGGCATGCTGCTTCGCGGCCAATTTGATGACCTGAACATCGACGGCATCACGCTCGATCTGAAACTCGAAGAGGGCAGTAACACCGCTACACTGGATCGGCTCGCAATAGATCGCACGCACGTCCGCGCAGGCGACACGCTCGAAGTGCAGGCATTTGCGAGGACGAACTCCGGGACCGTGTTTGTTCATCGCATACCGCTTAAGATCGATGAAGACACACCCGCGGGTCTGTATTCGATCACTGTCGGTGACGGAGGGGCGATCCAAAAGACGGAAGCGATCCAGCAATTCGTCCCAAAAGACCTGACTGACATGATCGAAACGATAAATAAGGTCAGGCTGCCCGATCGGCTATACGCAAAAATTTACCGTACGTCGCAGGGAGCGGTCGTAGGTACGAACGAAATGCCAAATCTTCCGCCCTCGATTCTTGCCACGTTAAACAACGACCGTATCAGCGGCGGTGTTAAGCCGTCCGTTCAAACGGTCGTTAAAGTGTCAGAGATCCCTCCGGCAAAATTCATTATCACCGGGGAACAAACGCTTACATTCGAGGTGGTACGGTAGGCTCTATTGTTTGAGCAGGCGATTTGTTTCGGCGGACGAATCGCCTTCGATCCATTCTTCGCCATCAACGTAGACTTCCTTTTTCCAGATCGGCACGGTGCGCTTTAGTTCGCGTATCAGCCATTCGCACGCATCGAATGCGGCTTTCCGATGCGGCGCGGCAACTGAAATAACAACGCTTGTCTCGCCGATCTCGAGGCGGCCCAGTCGATGTACGATGCCGACATTTGAGATGTCGAATTCGC
The DNA here is from genome assembly GCA_035250805.1 of Pyrinomonadaceae bacterium. GTDB lineage: Bacteria > Acidobacteriota > Blastocatellia > Pyrinomonadales > Pyrinomonadaceae > OLB17. The sequence goes on along the minus strand of DATFEW010000106.1, from coordinate 194 downwards.
GTTTCGCCTGCTCGACCAGTTTCTGCATTTCCTTGATAGCCATTGACTCGTAAGCCTCATAGAAGAGATGAAGCGTCTCGCGGCCGTTTGTGAATTTTCGGACGTATCCATCAAGCGTCACCGTTGCGCCGCATTCGGGCGGCACTACTCGGCGGGCAATTTGGCCCACGTCGAGTAGTTCTGTCCCGAGCTCA
>DATFEW010000102.1:0-6912 GCA_035250805.1 Pyrinomonadaceae bacterium | reverse complement strand
AGATGTTCGGCCTGTTTCCGAAGAAAGGCACGATCGCCGTCGGGTCCGATGCGGACATCGTTATTTTTGACCTCGAAAAAGAGCACACCTTCGGCGTCGAGAACGAGCATATGAACGTCGATTATTCTTCCTACGAAGGCTGGAAGGTCAAAGGAAAGGTCGAGACGGTACTATCACGCGGCCGTGTAATAATCGAAAACGGCGCGCATCTTGGCAAAGCCGGCGATGGGGAATTCCTAAAACGAGGCGAATGCGTGAAGATCTGATGAATGATACATTCAAGGTCGAATTCCGAAGCGACCATGTTCGCGTGCAGCTTGATCGCGAATTCGAAGTCAGCGCCGAGCGCCGTGAGCAACTTTGGACCGCGTTACGTTCGTTCTGTGATGAACACAGCACGTGCCGAGTACTGGTCGAGGGCTTTGTGCCGGGCGGCGAACTTGAGCCCGCGGAGGTCATAGATGCAGCCAAAAAGACTGCGACAGTGCCCAACCTTTGGATCGCATTTCATTTCGACGGCTTTGTAGCAAGCGAGCAAACCGAGCTCTTTGAAGTTATTGCAGCATCCCGCGGCGTGCGAGCTAAATTCTTTGCTGATGCGGAGCAGGCCTTAAAATGGCTGCGAACTAACAGCCCTAAATGATCTTCAAGTCTATGATCCCCTCTGCGTTAGCTCCCTCCGTGACCGAATTATTGGATAAGTAACCGCGAGGGTTGCTAGCCCGCAAGATTCTCGGGCCACCCATTCTACTGGCAGACCCCGCCGCATGCCGGCGGCCCAACCTCTTGAGGAACACAGGGCATAGTGACCCTGCAAACCGTACAGCCGCCTGCACATTGCACTCCTGCACACGTCGAATTAATGGAAAAACTCCCGAAACACGCGCAATCCCCGGGGAAGCTTGGCGGACATGCTGGTGGTGGTGGTCGGCAAGTTCCGTTGCATGCGATGACGCCGTCCCCCGAATTGAAGCACCCCCCGGGCGCGATGACACATGAGAGGCCGGAAGGGCATTCTGCGAAACCCGGCGGACAAACGGTCACCGGTGCCAACAAACCGCTGCACTGGCATGCGGAAACCGTCTGTGCGTCGATGGATGAGGGAGCAACCAACGAACTTACGATCGGCAACGCTACCATTGAGGTAAATCCGATCTTTTTGATCACTTCGCGGCGGGAAAAATTATCGAAAGGTGAAGCGACCTCGTCCGCGTTACTTAACAGTTTTTCCTTTTTCAGCCTGTCTATTGCAACCCATACGAAATCTTCATTCACATCTGACTCGAGTTTTTCGCTTACTACTTGCGCAATTTCCGAGATCGAATTCTTCCCATCGCAGGCCTGCCAGATAACGGCCGATGCTTCATTCAAGCAAAGGGCTCGGTGGGAATTCAGATCATAAATCAGAATTTCGTTATTTAGCGTCTGAACAACTAGATCGGTTTGACGACTCTTCGGGTGTTGCTTCATATGATTCCTCCACAAAAGCACACAAGAACTGATTCAAAGCAGTTTGATCGGACTATAGCCACACACACAAAAAGATCCGGTTGCCGATAAAAAACTGCAGGGCTGCGCACGCAATTGTTTAGGGAAGAAGCAGATCAGCATCTGAAGCAATAAGCTTTTTATAAATTAAAGTTGCCGTACTTAGCTTGCCGAGCTTTCCCGCGGACGGATCAGTCGGGTCTTGATTTGCGTGGTATGCCCGTGTCCGTGCCTGGGTTTGTGTCAACGTATTCTCATCATCGACGCTGAATAGATATGTTGTTCGGAAATATTCTCTAAGTTCGACATCCGCGCTTGTAACGTTCGGGTTGCCGGTTACCGGATAATAATTAGCCACCAGGAGTGTTACGATAAGTTTGCCGTCGCTGCGGCATGTCCAACTTCCTTTCCACGGCGAGCCGGTACCCAGGGTTACGACGAAATCGTTAACTCCGGTCCAGTATTGTGTCGCCGTCCCGTCGCTTTGCAGGTTGAGCTGGTAAAGAAAGTTCCGAACTGCCGATCCATCGCCAAAAACATCCTGGTTCAGCTCCGTTCGGATATAAGAGCCGTAAAAATCGGCCTTCTTACAATCGATTGGTTTACCCCAACTTGGCACTACCATAAATACAACCATTGCAATACTTACGATGAAGACCTTACCAATCATATTTTCTCCCTCCTTGCCTAATATTCAAATTCGCTCCCGGCTTCGCCGTTAACCTATCACGACGTGCCGGGATTGGCAAGTGATCCTTTTGGAAGAGTTCATGAACCACAGGAACATGTGGTATCTTGAAATGCCTTTTAGCTACCTATTCTCTTCTAAAAACTTATGGCCGACGAGCGGATCGGAAGTTCGTTTGCACACTACCGGATCATTTCGACGGCCGGCGGCCGAAGCCCCAGATGGAATGGAAATGGGAAAGAACTTTTCTATGTTTCATCGGATAAGAAATTGATGAGTGTTCTGGTTAAGGCGGGTATGGCAACCTTCGAGGCCGGAGTTCCGACGGTTCTTTTTAAGGTAGATTCGATCACCGAAGACGATTACGACGTAACAGCCGATGGCCAACGTTTTTTGATAAACAATAGCGTTGCGGGTGGGCAGTCCTCACCATTCACGGTCGTTCTTAACTGGACAGCGGATTTATTACAGTGATTCCGACGGTCGGCGTCGGCTCAGTTCGAGTTTCAAGAAAACTGCGATGAATGCTTCCGACTCTGCGTTAGCCCCTTCCGCCCTACCCATCAAAACCGGATCGCTCTCAAGCAACGAACGGGTCGTCGAGTTTTATGAAGAGGCGACCGACGACTACGAACACTGGAGCAGCGGTTTCAACATGCATCTTGGGTTTTACCGCCGGTGGGCAGACTGCTTAGACCGTGAAAAGATGCTCGAACAAATGAATCTTGAGATCGCGGCTCGATTGCGCCTAGATCCAAAAGGCTCCGCGACCCTACTCGACCTGGGCTGCGGTGTGGGAGCAATATCCAGAACTATCGCCAGGAATCATCCGAGTGCGATCATTAAGGGCGTAACCGTCTCGCCGACTCAGGTCGCGACCGGAGGCAGGCTTAACCGTTTGGAAGGGTTTGCGAATCGGATCGAGATCGTTGAGGGCGATTATCGGACACTGCCGTACGGTGACAGATACGCCGACGGCGTTTGGGCCGTGGAGAGCGCGTGCTATGCGTCGGGAGCCGCGAAGAACGACCTCGTCCGGGAGATCGCGCGAGTATTGAAACCGGGCGGGCGATTCGCGGTCGCCGACTGTTTTTTAAAGACAGACGCAGCTGAGCTTACCTTTCCAGTTAGCCGATGCTACGCCGCCGTCTGCAAAAGCTGGGCACTGGAGGAAATGCCTGTACTCGACCCCTTTGTTGCGGCTCTTGAAAGAACCGGATTTCGCGATGTTGTGGTCGAGGACATTTCCTGGCGGGTCGCGCCGTCGCTCGCTCACGCACCGGCGGCCGTTCTCAGCTTTATCCTGAAGAAGATCTTCACGGGCGGACGGCTCAAACCGAACAGTTTAACCAACCTGAAAGCTTCCTTGCTAGCTCCGATTCTCGGGCTTAACCGGTCCAAATTCAGCTACTGCCTTGTTACCGGCACACTTGAAGTATAATTTTCAGGCTCCTCTACTATGAAACGTTGCCCTGAATGCCGCCGCGATTATTACGACGACAGTTTGCTCTACTGTCTCGACGACGGAAGTGCACTGCTTGAGGGACCGTCGAGTGCCAAGGAGATGCCGACGGCTATCCTGCGTGAACTCTCCGAAGACAACATACAAACGAAGGTCCACCCTGCCTCCGGTTCGACGTCGTCGGAATCGAAAGACTATATGGGTAGATCTGGCCGTTTGTTGATTGTTGGCGGGGCGGCGGTTCTTGCCATCTTGGCCGTCTCATTGGCAATGTATTTTAGGAACGAACCGGTTTCTTCCTCGGCGGGGCCAATAGATCACAACAAAGCCTACGAATATTTCCTTCGTGGAAAGATAAAGATCGGCAGTGAGAATCCAGAGGACAATGATGCGTCGATCAAGTTCCTCGAACAAGCCGTTGCCGCGGATCCGAATTATGCCGAGGCATACGCGGCACTTGCTCAGGTCTACAGCATGAAGGCTTTTCTACGTGTCTCAGGCGAAGAAAAGAAGCGTTTGATCGAGAACGCAGAGGTCGCGGTGGAAAGGGCGCTAGCCCTTGATCCGAACCTCGCTTATGGCCATTTTGCACGGGGCGTGATCTTGTGGACGCCGCACAAGCGCTTTCCGCACGAGCAGGCGATTCAATCCTTCAAACGGGCTATAGCTTTGGATCCGAATCTTGATGACGCGCATCATCGGCTAGCTCTGGTTTATTTTCATATCGGACTTTTGGACAAGGCAAAGGACGAATTGGACAAGACAATGGCCATCAACCCGAACAATACGCTGGGCCGGTTTCGATTCGGTATAGTAGACAGCTATCGGGGACGATACGAAGAGGCACTCGCCGCTTTCAAGACCGTACCTCGCGATGCGAACCCGTCCATCGTAGATCGAAACGTGGCGGAGGTACTTTTCAGGCTCGGACGAACCGAAGAATCGGCGGCGGTTGTCGAAGACTATTTTAAGAAGTATCCCACCGACGAGGGCGGAAATGTGACGAGCGTTAAAGCAATGCTGCTCGCCCAGGCGGGGAAGGAAATCGAAGCGGAAGAGACAATTCGGCGTGCGATCGAGATCGGTCAGGGTTTCGGTCATTTTCATCACACCGCGTCCACTATCGGGTCGGCTTACGCGCTTTTGAACAAACCAGATGAGGCCGTTAAATGGCTGACAATCGCGGCGGACGACGGCTTTCCGTGCTATCCATATTTCGAGAATGACCGTACATTGGACACCATCAGGCAAGACCCTGCATTTGTCGCATTCATGACAAAATTAAAAGCGCAGTTTGAGAAATACAACGCCACGTTGTAACTAACCGAGTTATGAAACGCTGCCCTGAGTGCCGCCGTGATTACTATGACGACAGCCTACTTTACTGTCTCGACGACGGCAGCGCGCTTCTCGAAGGACCGGCGTCGGCGGATGAGCCTGCAACGGCAGTGTTTCCAAGCGTCCATACGACAGAAGAGGAAAGGACAAGGACCTTCGACAATGAGCCGGCCGCCCAACGTTCAGGCGGTTCCTCGTCGTTCCAACATCAGGCGTCAAAGCGGAATGCGCTCATCGCCGGAGCAATCGGAATAGTGGTTGTAACCGCGCTCGCCATCGGAAGTTACATATATTATGGAGGCACTGAGACGCAGATCAGATCCATCGCTGTGCTTCCATTCGTAAACGAGAGCGGAAATACCGAGATCGAATATCTGTCTGATGGCATGACGGAAACCCTTATCAACAACTTGTCACAGATACCAAATCTTTCGGTAAAAGCACGAAGCTCCGTTTTTCGTTACAAAGGAAAAGATATAGACCCACAAAAGATCGCGACCGACCTGAAGGTGCAGGCGATCCTAAATGGCCGTGTGATGCAGCGCGGCGATAATCTGACGCTGAATTTGGAAATGGTGGACGTTCAAACTGGGGACCAGATCTGGGGTCAGCAATATAGCCGTAAATTGACCGATCTTGTCACTTTGCAGAGTGACATTGCGCGCGATGTTTCGACGAAGCTGCGTGCGCGGTTATCGGGTGCGGACGAGCGCAAGGTGGTGAAAAACTACACCGCCAATACCGAAGCATATCAGCTGTATCTCCAAGGACGGTATTTCTGGAACAAGAGAAACGAAGCCGACATCAGGAAAAGTCTTGATTACTTTCAAAGGGCGATAGAGAAAGATCCCACGTATGCCCTGGCATATGCCGGACTCGCGGATGCGTATTCGGTGTTGCCGAGTTATACGAACGATACTGCACTTGATGCTTATGCCCGAGCCAGGGCTGCCGCACTAAAGGCCCTGGAACTCGATGATTCTTTGGCGGAGCCGCATGCGACACTCGGAACCATATTGATGGAGAACGATTGGAATTTTACCGAGAGCGAACGAGAGTTTAAACGAGCGATCGAGCTCAACCCGAGTTACGCTACAGCGCATCACTGGTATGCCGAATACTTGCTCGCAATGGGCCGAGACGACGAAGCCCTTGCCGAAATAAAACGGGCGCAGGAATTGGATCCGCTCTCGCTTATCATCAACGGTATTGTCGGAGTCGTACACCATCAACGCGGCGAGCATGAACAAGCTGTTGTTCAGCTTAAGAAGACCATTGAGATAGACCCAAGCTTTGCGCGTTCGCATATGTTTCTAGCCGAAATATACAGAGAACAGGGAATGTATGAGCTGGCTATCGATGAGGGGGAAAAACACATGACCCTGCTTGGGTTGCCCCCTAACGACGCTGCACGGATGGCGGCCGCGCTCAGGAGCGCGTTTAGAAAGTCAGGCGAAAAGGGGTATCTCCGAATGCAGCTTGAGCTAATTGAAGCGGTGCGCGCCATTGATCCGAACCTTGCACCGCCACTTTTTGTGATGGCCGCGATCCACGCCAAGTCGGGCGAAAACGACAAGGCCTTTGAATACCTGGAAAGAGCCTACACTCAGCGCCAACCAGACATGGTCAGGCTCAAGCGAGACCGAAACTTTGAATCGCTCCGCTCGGATCCTCGGTTCGCAGATCTATTAAGGCGTATAGGATTTCCCCAGTAAAGCGATGAAAACCTGCCCCAAGTGCAATACAGAATACACCGATGACTCACTCAACTTCTGTCTTGAGGACGGCGAATGGCTGATCGGTGGGGAGAAAGGCGACGGTCCCGCCACCGCGGTGATGTCCGGCGAAGATTCGACACGCCATTGGCCGGCGACAACGAGTGATTCTTCAGGGCCTCAAAGCATGTCGAGCGCGGAATATCTCATTCGTGGGATCA
>DATFEW010000099.1:0-7539 GCA_035250805.1 Pyrinomonadaceae bacterium | reverse complement strand
CTTCGAGGAACAGTACCGCGTCACGGAGGTCGTCGGCATCACCTGTGATGAGTCTTGCGCTCCGCTCGCGCGTGAGATACGCCCAGAACCATTCGAGCATTACGATCATCCGGTTGCGAAAGCCGATAAGGAAAAATACGTGAAGGCCGAGCCACATCATCCACGCGATGAAGCCCTTGAACTTCATTCCAGCGACCTGCGCTATCGCTTTGCTGCGTCCGATCGTCGCCATCGTACCCTTATCGACGTAACGAAAATTCTTTCGTTCTTTGCCTTTGATCTCGGCGAGAATATTTTTCGCAGTCAACGTTCCCATTTGCATCGCGGCCGGGCTGACGCCCGGCACAGGGTCGCCGTTCTCCTGCTTGAGCGACGCCATATCGCCAATGACAAAAATATTCTTATGGCCGGGGATCGATAGATCAGGCTCCACGAAAACGCGCCCCGCCTTGTCAGTTTCAACTCCGAGCATCTTCCCGATCGGCGACGCCGCGACGCCGGTCGCCCAAAGGACTACCTCACATCCGATCCATTCGTCGCCGACCTTCACCTTTCCCGGCGCTATGTCGGTGACGAAACTGTTAAGCCGAACATCAACACCCAGCGACTCAAGCTGCGATTTCGCGCTCTCGGAAAGGCTGCTGGCGAAAGTGCCCAGGACGCGATCAGAACCTTCGAACAAGACGACCTTCGCTTTTCGAGTATCGATGGCCTTGAAATCCTTTGCCAACGCTTGCCGCGCGATATCCGCGATCGCCCCGGCAAGTTCGACGCCGGTCGGGCCGCCGCCGACAACGACGAAGTTGAGCGGGTCGTGCGAGCCTTTGAGATACTGGTCGCGCTCGGCAAGCTCGAAAGCAAGCAAGACGCGCCGGCGGATCTCGACAGCGTCTTCGAGCGTTTTGAGGCCCGGCGCGGAAACTTCCCAATCATCGTGGCCAAAGTACGCGTGTCGCGCGCCGGCCGCGACGATCAAGTAATCGAATTTAACTCCCGAATTATCATCGAGGCGAACCGTATCGTTGGCCGTGTCGAAACCGACCACTTCGCCAAGTATCACCTCTATGTTTTTCGCGTTGTGTAGTATTCGCCTGATCGGCTGAGCGATCTCGCCGGGGGATAGCACCGCGGTCGCAACCTGATAAAGCAGCGGTTGGAAGACGTGATGATTCTTACGGTCGATAAGTGTTACGTCGACCGGTTTGTTGGCTAACCCTTTGGCGGCCCAAAGACCGCCAAAACCGCCGCCGATGATCACAATTCTTTTCTTTTCGGTCATTCAGCTTCCAATATATTTCGCGTAAAGCGATCGTGCGACTGATACATCATCTGTGCCCTTGACGATAGCCCGGCCGTCCTTGAACACAGTGATCTCGTGTTCGTTCGGTGAGAAGCGCAACAGGTACTCATTTTGGGTTACGGCGGCGATCATGCAGAGCTTGCTTGCGAGATGATCGAGGTCGAGATCAGTAGGCCGCGGCGGTGCAACCTGGACCGCATCGCGTCCGCACAGCACCGCGGCGAATTCAACGGATCCGGCATCGAGAAATTCAAAGCTGCGTTTTCCGCACGCCGGGCAATCAGGCTGCGGACCCGCGAGTTTGATTTTCCGCCAATCGTTTGCCCACACATCGATCTGCATTAATGAGCCATGGAGCTCGTCGCGTTTTCCGACCAAAATCTTTATTGCTTCCGATACCTGCACAGACGATATGCTGGCGATGATCGGCATTATTACACCAGCTGTATCGCAGGTTGGAGAGCTGCCAGCATCCGGCATCTCTTCAAAGATGCATCTCAGACACGGCGTTTCGCCGGGGATGATCGTCATCGTCGTGCCGTAGCTGGAAACCGCGGCTCCGTAGATCCAGATCTTGTTGTTTTTCACGCACGCGTCATTCAGCAGATAACGAATCTGGAAGTTATCCGTACCGTCAAGCACGACATCGCAGCCTTCCAGAAACGATTCGACATTCGAGTTGTTCACGTCGGCGACCAAGGCTTCGACTTCGATACCGGAATTTATCTCGCCGATCCGATGTTTTGCGGCGGCTGCTTTCGGAATGCGGAATTCAGCATCTTCTTCATTGAAAAGTGTTTGTCTCTGAAGATTTGTGAATTCAACAAAATCGCGGTCGACGATCCGTAGTTTTCCCACGCCGGCACGTGAAAGCATTTCGGCATGTGACGCCCCGAGGGCTCCGCAGCCGACGATCAGGACGCTTGAACTCAGGAGCTTTTCCTGGCCGCTTTTGCCTATCCCGTCAAATAATACTTGTCGACTGTAGCGTTCGTTCACACCAGCTTCCTCTTGATAGCGGCGGCCATCACGTTGGTCGGAGCGTTTTCACCGGCCCAGATCTCAAATTGCTTCCTGCCCTGCGCCAGCACCATATCCAGACCGCCGAGCGCCGCCACGCCCGCAATTCTTGCCTCTCGAATAAGGCGTGTTTGAATGGGATTATAAACAAGATCGTATACAAGCTTGATGCCGCTCATTTGGCTCGCGGTCGCGATCGTCGCCTCGGTTTCGCCGCCTTTGGTTCCCAGCGGCGTCGCGTTCACCAGGATGTCCACTGTGCCGGGCCGAAAGCTGTTGTTCGAGTTGCCGACATTTACCCCAAACTCCTCTGCGAGTTTTTCAGCCCGCCGATGTTTTCGTGCGAAGATCGTTACGTTCGCGCCCTCCTGCTTGAGCGCGTAGACACATGCCCGAGCGGCACCCCCGGCCCCTGCGATGGCGACCCTCGCGCCCTTCACATCGCCCAGGACCTTTTTCAAAGGAGCTATAAAGCCCGGTGCGTCGGTGTTGAAGCCGAAAAGTTTGCCGCTCTCGATTTTGATCGTATTGACAGCCCCGATATTCGTTGCGGTTTCGTCGATCGAGTGGAGATGCTCTATTATCGAACGCTTGTGCGGATTGGTTACCGAAAACCCTCGAAAGTTCAACTCGACCTCACGAGTTTCGTCGACCATTAGCCGCATGAATTCATCAAGGTCGTTTGTTTGCAGCGGCAGAAAGACGCGGTTCATACCCATTTCTTTGAATGCTGCATTATGCATCCAGGGCGAAACCGAGTAGCTTGTGTCGCCGGCAATGATCCCGTAAACTTCGGTCTCTTCATCAAGCTCTTTCACACGGAAAACATTGACCAGATCTTCCGCCGAGATCTGTCCAAGCGCGGTTTCCGAACCAGTTTCAAGGGACGAATAGGTCATAAAAGAACCATGGGCGGGTCCAAGGATCCTCACCCACCTCCCGCCCTCGCCCATCGCAACGGGGATCACCGGCTTGTTCTCGCTCTTCGCTTTTTTAAGGAGCTTCCAAATCGGGATCGCGTCCGTTGCATCATCGGCAGCTACCGCAATCTTTATCACGCTGGCGTCGGTAGCCTTGAGTTCTTCATATATCGACTCGACATCCAATCGATCCGTTTCACCTTCGTGCACCGAACAGATGCGGTTTTTCCAGTTTGCAGAAACCGAAAGATCGATCACGTCTTTTTCGAAGTCGCCGCCCCAAAAAACCTTGTTGATACCGCTGGTCCAAAATTGCTGGCGCTCCGCGAGGGAAACTTCACGAAAGCCTCCTTGTTCGAGGGGCCGAAAGGTGGCAAGCAAATATTCAGAAAGTTCGGGTTCGTCAGATATGCGTGCGAGAGCCAATTTGATCTCTGAAGGTTGAAAACAATCGAACCGCACCTCGATCAGATCAGCCAACGGTTTGGCTTGGCCGATCCTTTTTAAAAGCTCATCGGCCGTATTTGCGCAAATTGAGATGCAAACCTTACCTTTGCTCATTGATCGACACACGCGAATTGGAGTCCGGCAGCTTGAGCACAAAACTCAGTGCTGCGATAAGGCAGCCGATGACACTAATGGCTGCGGCAAGAACGATAGGTGTGTTGCCGCTTTGTTTTATTGCTATCGCCGTCAGCGCCCATGCGATCGCCAGCGGATAGAAGTAGTTTGCCAGGCGTATCCGCATAAAGACCCCAAGCACACCGGCGATCAGGACGATCATCACACCGATCGTGTTCCATGCAGATGGTGTAAGAGGAATATTCCAACTCGCCAAGAGCACCGCAAAGTTTATCAGCATGGCCGCAGTTACCCAGCCGAAATAGACCCCGAAGGGGCCGTTGACCAGCCAATATTCGCCAACCGATTTCGAGGTGCGCAGAAATCTGTTGATAAGAAACAAAGACACGCAAAGCGTAAGGATGATCGCGAAACAGAGGGTGATACGTTCAAAATGCCAGAAATAGATCCACGCGCTGTTAAGGATGCAGCTGGCTATATAGATGGCTCGCATCCTGTGATATTTCCGAATATTTCCTGGCAAAAGTTGATAAATGCTAAACGCCAGCAAGCCTGCGTAAACGAGAGCCCAGATCGAAAATGCATAGTTCGCAGGCGTCACGACCGTGAGGTAACGTTCGGAGATGTCGGCCGGAGTGACCCCGTTTATTACGCCCGTGGCGCCTAGGTAGTTTGCCCAGATCATTCCCCCCGTCGCGAGCAGCACGAGAATTGCTGACGCCCGGTCGGTAAACGTCGAAGATGCGGTCATATTGACGAGATTTTACCAATTTACGGCGCGGAAAACCTTGATTAATTCACGATTTCGTATGACAATCCCCCAAAAGGTAAAGTTTTGTAAAGCCCGAAAATCAAGCTTTTACATATTTTCCAACGAATTACGTGGCATGGGCGTCAAACCACGTTCTATGGCATCTTGATTGCTTAGAAACTAAGTGACGCACTTTCCATCTTCCCCAACGCGTTAGAACTTAGGAAGAGGAAATAAACAGGTGATGAAGATAGTTAAGAAATTTCTGTTCATGCTTTTCGTGGTGGCGGGCCTCGCGTTCGCTGTTTCCGCCCAAAAGAATGATCCGAAAAAACCGCCGAAGAATCCGCCAACTGTGGATCCGGGCAAGAAAAAGCCGCCTAAGGAGAATCCTCCGCCGCGGGACAGCAAACCCAAAAAACCGGGCATGGCATATGTCGTGGTTGATGGAAGAATCTGGGAAGGCGACTAGTCTTTATACTCAATAACATAAGAAAGGCAGTCCTTATCGGGCTGCCTTTTCTGTTTTGGTGCCGTCTAGAAGATTTGAACTTCTGACCTATCGCGTGTGAATCGACTATAGCGGTTTCGGTTTGGGTCAGAAACAGTCAGAAATACAAGGAAAATGGGCCTAAAAAAAGCGGCTTGCAAATCGCAGCTCTCGGTTTGAATCGGAATAAATCGGTAGTTTTTGGTTTGCTTGGGGGCATTTAAAGGGGCACGGAATTTTTGAATCTTAAATTAGGTCCGACCTGTTATTTCGTCCAAGCATGGGAAAATGAAGTCCGATCGAAAAGTCGAAATAACAAAAAAGAGAACTTCACAACAACACGAACATTTCCCACGCATTTCCCACGCATTTCCCACGCATTTTCTACGCATTTTCCACGCATTTTCTACGCATTTTCCACGCATTCTCCACGCATTTCCACACGTTTTTCACACGAGAACCACAGCAAAAGCACAGAGAATACCACAGGGTTTGAACGCTACGTGCCCCACGGTGTTTCAAACGTACCGACAGAAACGAAGGGGCGTCGGCAATGCAATCAAAAAAAGGCAAAGCCGACACCTTGTTTTTTATTCTCGACAACACAACAACCGATTACTTTTCGGCTATGCCTTGAATTATGTCGCTTACGCCGGAAGTGCTCGCGAAAGCGGATGAGATGTCGCCGGCAATAATATCGGACCCGCCGCCTCCCGTGATTGCATATCTGGGAGGCAGGAAACTCGATAGATGGTGATTTTCGGGAACATAATTTCGCAAATTGTACGGTGCGATCACGACGTTTCCGATGATCTGTCCGTTACCGCCGCCGTTCCGCAGCCAGCCCTCCTCTCCCGTCACGACGATAAGCCCCCGAAAGCTAAAATTACCCGTGTTGGTGAGCTTGCCGGTGACTACCATGATGCCTCCGCCGCTACCACCCACTTGGCAACTGCCCTCACAAAAAGTTATTCCAGTCCCTGTGCCAAAATCTCCAGGATTATTTGGTACTTCCACTGTTGTCGTGCCATCCCCGTTAGGTGAACGAAAGTACCGGTCGCTTCCCTGGGCGATCGTTCGCATTTCATCGACGAAAGCGTCAAGCGCGGCTGGCGACTGTTGCCAAGCGGGTAGATTTGCCGTCGTACTCATTTGAGGCGGCGGCTGCATTTGGTTCGGATTTCCGCTCGGCGGGTGCGTTGATACATATTGATAATTATTGGAGTCCGTCAAAATGAATGAAGGAACACACACCCCTGTTATCGGATCACAGCCGGAATAAGCCACGCCGTTGGACGTACCGGGGGCAAAACTGAATCCGAGACAAGTTGGATAATCCGCTGGACACGTCGAACCCCCAACCATTGTGTGCAGCCCCGGCGGGATGGACATGTTCGGCAGGTCCTTCCTTAAAATCGCCTCAAGTTCCTTTTTCGCTCCGAACGGCCCGAAACCAGTGGATTTAACCAGCAGTCGCACTGGTTCGACCGGGGTTATGTTTCCGTATATTGATTTGGTTTCCGGCGCCAGCTGGATCGGTGTGTAGGTGCAGTTAGCCACCGGGTCCGGGGCACAGAACGTCATGGTGCTTCCGACCAGTTCGGCAGTCGGGGTGTCCAGGGTAACCGTCGGCACGCCGCCCACGCTTGTAACCTTTCCGAAAATTGTCTTCTTGGGCGCGTCGGTTCGCGGGGCCGTTAACGTATATACGATCTGGAAGTTTATCTGATCCCCGTTCGGCATTACCGCGCCGGTACTAGATATCGAAAAATCAACCAGCGCCGGAATTTCCGGCGTGCCGTCGTAAATAATCTCCGTATCCTGCTTCGCCGTCATCGTTATGATGAGCTGCGGCAGCGGGGTGGGCTCCGGAGTCGGAGTTGGCTCGACCGGCGGGTCAGGCGTTGGCGTCGGATTCGGAGGCGGCGCGGGGGTTGCGGTATAGGTGACGGTGCTAGTTGTTCCCGAGCCCGTGATCACTCCAACGTTGGTACCTGAGGCAGGCGTGTAACTCGTAAATTTTGTTTGGACATCGTCCGTCCTGAATTTCAGACCCGCGGCGTAATTGTCAGGATCGCTAACCGAAACTCTATACGCGTCACCGTTGCAGTTCGGATTCAGACCAATCGCAACTTTCCGGGATTCCTCGATTCCTGGATCGCAATTGTAAGTTATGTATGAGTTCATTGACGGGTTGGCGGCCGCCTGACTGTAATCGAGCTTTGGGTTACGATGGCGAAGCGCATTGATGGTCGCCTGCAGCCCGCTTTCGGCAGCATAGAACGCTTTGGTTTCGGAAAGCATGTCGGTGCCGTTTCTGGTACCTGCGGCCACGCCTGAGAGCAGCATTACAGAGGCCGTAAGAAGAAGAAACGCTATTAACAAAACGGTCGCCAGAGCCGCGCCGCTTTCCCGCCTTTTTTTTTCTGTAATCGGGTCGGTCTCACTTGTCATTGTTCCCTCCGTTATACATCCC
>DATFEW010000094.1:0-2707 GCA_035250805.1 Pyrinomonadaceae bacterium | reverse complement strand
CTCTTTCACCTCTTCGAGAGACGCCCAGATGTCTTTCAAAAAGACGTCGTTTCCATCTTTGTCCTTCCCGAGGGGATCAAGATAGACATCTTTTAGAACGGTCCCGGCAAGCGCGTACGCCACGACTAGCGGCGGAGACATAAGAAAATTCGCTTTAATGCTTTGATGCACGCGCGCCTCAAAATTTCGATTACCAGAGAGGACCGAAGCCGCGATCAGATCGTGCTCAGACAAGGCCTCTTCGATACCCGGATCGAGCGGGCCAGAATTTCCGATACACGTGGTACATCCGTATCCCACGAGATTAAATCCGATCTCATTGAGGTATTTCTGCAAACCCGTTTTTTCTAGATATGCGGTCACCACCCGGGATCCCGGGGCAAGGGACGTTTTCACATATTCGGGTACTTTCAATCCACGTTCAGCCGCTTTCTTCGCCACAATGCCGGCGGCGATCATCACTGAAGGGTTGGACGTGTTCGTACACGATGTGATCGCGGCGATCAGCACATCGCCGTTACCGATATTCGTCGTGCCGCTGCCCGTGAGATGTCCATCCAGCACCCGGTCGGGCGTCGGTCGATTGTTGATCATTTCGACCTCGGTCGTGATGTTCGTATTCCTGTCCGAAACCTCCCCGAGAACGGGCAGCGGAACCGATCGCGAGGTTTGATCCCCACCGCCGGATACAATATCGGAGTTTGTCGACCCAAGGGTCACCGGATAACGCTTTTCAAGATCATCAGCCTCCTTTCCGTATCCACCGTCGGCCGCCGGTTGGCGAAAAAGCTCCTTGAACCTGTCATCAAGACTTGATAGCTCAATGCGGTCCTGCGGACGTTTGGGCCCGGCAACGGACGGGTTTATGGTCGCGAGATCAAGATCCAAAACGACTGAATAGTCGATCTCACCTTCCTTCGGAATACCAAACATTTCCTGGGCAATGAAGTAGTTTCGGATCGTCTCAACGTGTTCCTTGCTGCGGCCGGTCGCCGTGAAATACTCCAAGGTCTTATCGTCAACGCCGAAAAATCCCATGGTCGCACCGTATTCCGGAGCCATGTTCGCGATCGTTGCTCGATCCGTTGCATTCAGCGCCGCGGTGCCCTCACCAAAGAATTCCACGAACTTGCCCACGACCTGAGCTTTGCGAAGCATCTCGGTTATACGGAGCACAAGGTCGGTGGCTGTCGCTCCTTCAGGGAGCCGGCCGGAGAGATTTACACCGACAACATCCGGCGTTAGGATATACACCGGCTGTCCGAGCATCGCCGATTCGGCCTCAATGCCGCCGACGCCCCAGCCCACGATCCCAAGACCGTTAATCATCGTCGTGTGCGAATCGGTTCCGACAAGCGTATCGGGAAAGTAGACACCGTCTCGTTCGAAAACCCCTTTTGCCAGGTATTCAAGATTCACCTGATGGACAATGCCAATTCCCGGCGGCACTACACGAAAACCATTGAAGGCCTGCGTTCCCCATTTTAAGAATCTGTACCGCTGCTCGTTTCGACGAAACTCCATTTCTATGTTCCTGTCATAGGCCGCCTCGCTTCCAGCGAAATCGACCTGCACCGAATGATCGATAACAAGATCTACTGGGACGAGCGGTTCGATCAATCCAGGATCTTTTCCCATTCCCTGGACCGCAGATCGCATCGCTGCAAGATCGACCAGCAGCGGCACGCCGGTAAAATCCTGCAGGATCACCCGCGCCACCGTGAACGGTACTTCGTCTGTGCGTTCGGCGTCCGGTTTCCAACCGGCGAGAGCGCGAACATGGTTCTCGCTCACCTTTTTACCTTCGTCGAAGTTACGTAAAACGGATTCAAGAACTATTCGAATTGAAATGGGAAGGCGGGAAACGTCTGCGATGCCTGCACTAGACAATTGAGGAAGCGAATAGTACGTCCCCTCAGAGCCGTCTCCACACGCAAAAGTTTTTCGCGTCTCAAAGAGATTATGGTTCATGGTATTAATGGCCTAAACTAGATCAAACGAGCATTTTATCACATTGGGCCGCGTAGAACGGAGGCTAACCATGGGCGAAAAACCTCGATGCCAGAGCTGCGGAATGCCGCTTTCAGCGGATTTTGGAAATTATGGAACGGATGCGGCGGGTTCACCCGTTTCGGAGTACTGCGTGTTCTGCTACAAAGACGGCGGGTTCACAAATCCGAATCAGACCGTCGAAGAAATGATCGCAAGCTCCGTCGAGAATATGACTGGCGATCTAGGTATGCCGCTTGAGCAGGCCACGCAGCTCGCGAACAGCGTTATACCCTCGCTTAAACGCTGGCAGTAGCTATTCAATGCGAGACCTGATCTCTTCCTATGATCGACGGTTCGCGGAGTTGAGCTCGCGCCAGCGGGAATTAATACTGACGATCGATGAAGAACTTCTTTACGCGCGAACGGGACAGCAAAAGTTCACCATGCTTCCTGCATCTGTGGGTGAATTCATTCTCCGCTCCGTCGCCGCGGTAGAACAAATGATCGGCGGAATCACTACACGGCTTTGGGATGATCCGTTTGAATGGACGCTTCCCGAACAACTTCCGGCTCGCGGGGACGTTTTGAAATACATCGAGGAGGTCGAACAAAGCCGGTTGAGGGGTTTTTCCTTCTTCAGCGACGACGAAGATCTGAACAAACTCCTGCCGGCGCCTGTTGAGTTTCAGACCCTCGGAACCGTTCTGGAAGACAC
>DATFEW010000085.1:0-4251 GCA_035250805.1 Pyrinomonadaceae bacterium | reverse complement strand
TGGCCCAGAACTTCAACGAAATGACTGCGGAGCTCGAAAAGACAAAGATCCTCGAAGAGCAGCTTCGAGAGGCAGAGAAAAGCGCGGTTGTTGGAAGGCTCGGCTCAGCAATAGCACACGAGATCCGGAATCCTCTGAACTACATTAACCTGACGCTCGACCACCTGAACACGAGATTTGAGCCCCATGACGAGAGATCTCTCGAGTACCATAAGCTGATCGGCCAGATCAAGATCGAGGTCGCGAGGATCAACCAGCAGATATCGGACTTCCTGAACTACTCGCGTCCGGCCAAGGCAAATCTGCAGCCGGTGGCGGCTCGACGCGTGATAGAAGATTCGCTAAGGCTGGTAGAGGCGCAGGCCGCGGAAAACAATATAAAGATCGGTGTGATCGAGCGCGAGGACGTACCGATGGTAATGGGAGATACCGAATATCTCCGGTCGGTGTTCAACAACCTCTTTATAAATGCGGTACAAGCGATCGGCAGCGACGGCGGGAATATGAACGTCAAGATCTCGCCCGAAAATGGTTTCGTCCGCTTTGACGTCACGGACACGGGCAACGGCATCCCGCCGGAAAATCTTACAAAAATATTCGAGCCCTATTTTTCCACGAAGGAAACCGGTACCGGCCTTGGGTTGGCGATCGTGCAAAAGATCGTCGATATCCATCGCGGAAGTATCGATGTGGAATCAATTGAAGGCGAAGGTACAAATTTTACCGTCCGCCTTCCGCGTGCCTGATACCCTCGCTCGGTAGGAGGGTATATGCGATTCGATCTTAAAGGCATTAAGGCCATCGCCATACAGCTGTACGAAAAGATCTCCGATGACGATATTCTCGGAAATGCGGCGCAGGTAGGTTTCTATTTTTCGTTCGCGATCTTTCCGTTGTTATTGTTTCTGACCACCTTGTTCGGGCTCATCCTTAGTAATAAGGAGGACCTTCAGAACCAGTTGTATCTTATGCTCAGCCAGGTCATGCCTCCGGCGGCTTACGAACTCGTTACCAAGACACTTAACGAGGTCACGTCAAATGCGACGACCGGGAAACTAACCATCGGCATCCTGATAACTTTATGGTCGGCCTCGGCGGGAATAGACAACACGCGGGGCACTCTGAATGAGGTTTATAACCTAAAAGAAACGCGCTCTTGGTTTCGCGCAAAGCTAACATCGGTGCTCCTAACCATCGGTCTCGGCGTTTTGATCCTCATCACGCTGGCCCTGATCGTGTACGGTTCGCAATTTCTCGATTCCATTTTACCGATCGACTCATTTTACGTACTGGAAGCGATGCAGTGGATCGCGGTCTTGGCACTTCTCTTTTTCGCCTTTGCGTTGATCTATAATTTTGCTCCGAACCACGATCCGTTTCGGTGGAAGTGGATAACTCCCGGAGCGGTTATCGGCGTCGTATTGTGGCTATTGTTTTCTGGGGCATTCCGGTTGTACCTACGATATTTTGACTCATACGCGGCTACTTACGGATCCTTGGGCGCGATGATAATACTAATGCTATGGCTCTACCTAACAGCTCTGGTGATCCTGGTCGGCGGTGCAATTAACGCGATCTTTGACGAGAGATCCGGCATCAAAAAAGAAGCCGAAGATCCCCGGCAAACAAAGGACGAAAAGGCCGAACGGGGGAAAGCCGCAAAAACGTGATAGTCTCCGTAATTATCAAAAAAATATGGCACGGAAAGCGATACTCGTCGTCGATGACGAGAAGAATCAGAGAGAGATCTTAGAGACCATCCTTTCAGGTGAAGGCTACGACGTCACGACTGCAAGTTCCGGCGAGGCAGCGATGAAGTTCGTCGAATCGCGGCGGTTCGATCTCGTGCTCACAGACCTGAAAATGACTGGAATGTCCGGTCTCGATCTGCTAAAAGAGCTTACAAATTACGACAAGTCGATAATTGTCATTTTGTTGACAGCACACGGTTCTGTTGACTCAGCAGTGGATGCGTTGCGGTTGGGCGCGTTCGACTATCTTCAGAAGCCGTATGACAAGGACAAGCTGCTCGAAACGGTGTCGCGGGCGTTGAATAAGCTCACCGCCCTCGACACAGAGATAGTTTCCGTTTCACCCGAAATGGATAAGGTCAAGAAGCTGATCCTTAAGATCGCAAAGTCGAACTCTACCGTTCTGATTCGCGGCGAAAGCGGCACTGGCAAGGAACTGATCGCCCGCTCGATGCACAAGAACAGCCTCCGAACGAATGAGACTTTTCAGGCAGTGAACTGTGCCGCAATCAATGAGAACCTGCTCGAATCCGAGCTCTTTGGACACGAGAAAGGTTCGTTCACAGGAGCTGTTGGCGAAAAGAAAGGACTGTTTGAGATCGCAAACAACGGTACGTTGTTTTTGGATGAGATCGGCGAACTCGACATTGCACTTCAGGCCAAACTTCTCCGGGCATTGCAGGAAAGAGAGATTCGGCGGGTGGGCGGCGTGCGAGAGATCCCGGTCGATGTACGCGTACTTGCCGCTACGAACCGTGACCTTTTGAAAATGACCGAGGAAAAGCGGTTTCGAGAGGACCTTTATTACAGGCTGAACGTTTTGTCGATCGAGATCCCCCCGCTTCGCGAACGGCGTTCGGATCTACCGGTACTGATCGATTACTTCGTTAAGAAACACACACGCGGCACCGAACGAAAGATCAATATCGATCCAACTGCCAAAAAACTTCTGACAGACTACCATTATCCGGGAAATGTCAGGCAGCTTGAGTCGGCCATCGAGCGCGCGATCCTTCTTTGCGAAAACGATACGATCACCACTGAGGATCTGCCGCCTGAAATGACACAAGGCACTGGTCCCGTTTCCATGGACGGCGACTCGCAATTCAAGCTTCCGCCTGAAGGTGTCAATTTTGAGGACGTCGAGCGCAGTCTGATAATGCAGGCAATGGATCGCACGGATAACAACATAACCAAGTCTGCCAAGCTATTGGGTCTTACGTTCAGAACCTTGCAGAAAAAAAAAAAAAAATTTGGGATAAAAAAAGACGGCGAGGGAACTGAAGAGGAAACGGATTCGTAAAGTAGCATCGCGATGGAATGGTTCTCAACATTAAGTTTGGCGCTGGGTTCGGCGTGGACGAGCGGGATAAACCTTTATGCAACTGTCTCCGTCCTCGGACTGCTGCAAAAAGTTGGCGGTGTGAAGCTTCCCGGTGGCCTGGATGTGCTGGATAACTGGTGGGTCATCGGCTTTGCGGCCGGCCTGTATATCGTTGAATTTTTCGCGGACAAGATCCCATATGTTGACAGCGTTTGGGATGTTGTACACACCTTCATTCGTGTTCCCGCCGGGGTGCTGGTCGCATATTCGGCGACTAGTGACTTGGATCCAAGTATTACGATACCCGCGGCCCTGATAGGCGGCGGATTTGCGTTCGCATCGCACGGTACTAAGGCAGCGGCACGCATCGGCGCAAATCTATCACCCGAACCTGTCTCGAACTGGATATTGTCGCTATTTGAAGACTTCGTCGCCTTCGCAGGTACGCTGCTTGCCGTGTTCGCGCCGATCGCTATCGCGATCGTGCTGCTCATCTTTGTCATTTTCTTTTTCTGGTTTTTCCAAAAGATCTACCGTGCCATAGTGCGGCTGTTCCGCGCCACCGCGGGTTTCTTCCGGGGGGACAGTTTTGAAGAAGTCGCCCGGAAGGCTGGTTGAGAATGGATCGTCTTTTTCAAATCCTTGCGGTTGCTCTTGCGGGGGTCGCCGCATATTTTCTGTGGGCAGGCAATCGCGATGCGTTTTTTGCTTCGGCAGTTTTCGGAGCCGTTTCATTCTTCTTATCGATCAGGTTTCAGGTGAAGGAACGCAACCAAAAACGAGCAGCCGAGCAGCGATCTATCGAAGAACACACTGATTCGGTGGAGAGACACTGACGTTTGTGCTCTTTACGTGGAACTAGGTTTTTCTCACGCACGACGCAGAGTTCGCAAAGCACTTCCTTTCTCGGTTTCTCCCATACTTTGAACCCGCCCTCAAAAACCGCTAACATTAGTGTTTAGTTCAAATCACCGTGAGCGATCTAAAACCTTTACTCGAACAGAACAAACTCTGGGCAAAGCGTATCAAAGAGGACGATCCGCAATTTTTTGAGAATTCGGCGCGGATACAGACGCCACAATACCTCTGGATAGGTTGCTCGGACAGCCGCATCACACCCGATGCAAGCCTGAACATGCAGCCCGGGGAGCTTTTCGTCCACCGAAACATTGCGAA